>JAQVEB010000006.1 GCA_028698105.1 Petrimonas sp.
AAGTAAAAGCGGCAACCGGTATCGAAGATGCGGCAGCAGCCGTAGCATGGGTGTTCAATAACATCGGAACCTACGGAGGCGATTCAACAAAGATATTCGTTTCAGGCCATTCTGCTGGCGGCCATCTGGCGCTGATGGTCGGTCTGGACAAGCATTACCTCGCCGCGCGCGGCATTGATGCCAACCGCATCGCCGGGCTTATTCCCCTGAGCGGGCATACCATCACGCATTTCACCATCCGGCAGGAGCGCGGCATAAAAGACACACAACCGCAAGTGGATGAACTGGCACCGCTGTGGCACGTGCGCGCCGACGCTCCCCCACTCTTGCTGATCACCGGCGACCGCGAACTGGAAATGCTGGGCCGATACGAAGAAAACGCTTATCTGGCCCGCATGATGAAAATTGCCGGACACAAACGAACGCGCCTTCTTGAGTTGCAGGGTTACGGCCACAGCATGACCTATCCGGCGTTTCCGCTGGTTGTGGAGGAAGTGAAACGAATCGTGAAGGACAATGATAAATGAGATCGTATCAAAAGAAAAATAAAGTTTCTAACAACTTACAATTTGACGCTCTTTGTCCCAAAGGGACTGAATACGAATAACCCCGTACGGAGTGCGGGGAACTTGTAACCACGCTACTCCCAGCCCCGAAGTGGGCTGAATATTTATTACAATAATCACTCATAAGTTTTTAGCATCTCACATATCTCTTTTTCGTATGTGTAAATATCATCCAATGATGATAATAAATGTTTTGTTTCTTTTTTGTTTTGATCTAAGGTTGCCAAATATTTGTTTGTTCCGTTCAGATACAATCGGCAAATAGGTTTTCTATTACTATCGTCTAACAAAATATTGAAATAACTTTGTGTGTCTCTTTCAAATATTCTGTTCATGTCAATTACTTTTCGTAAAATTGACTTAACAATATAAAAAGCTTCCTTCTCTTCTTCTGTAGTTTCGATTTTAGCTGTTTCCTGAATTTCCTCGGCTCCAAGAGTCTCTTCTTGAGTCTGTTCCGATTTTTCTTTATCTATGGCGGTTTTAAATCTTTCAGTAATTATATCACTCACAACCTGCTTGAAAGTTCTTTTGGTTAAATCCGTAAATTGTTCAATGATTTTTGCAGTAACCAAACCCTCATATACTTGTTTTGCAAACATCCTAACCAATGGTTCACTTGGATTTTCCATTTCAGATAGAATTATATCACGCAAACCCTTCATATATTTCAACTCACTGGCAGCATTAACAATTGTTTCTACATCAAAATAAGATTTATGAAACTGTTTTAGTTCTTCAATTTCGTTAGGTTTAATATCCTCTATATTTAATTCCAAAAAAGGCTTTTCGTCCATCTTATTTTCATGTTCCAAATCTGTATAAAATTTGTACACAAGACCATTTGTCAGAACTCCAAATTTCGCCGTAGAAACGTGAAAATAACGCAACAATTGATTATCATATAACGTTAGAGCTTGAGACCAATGCTTACATTCAATTAAAATAATTGGCTTTCCGTCTTTTTGAATGGCATAATCTATTTTCTCACCTTTTTTGGTACCTATATCACAAGTGAATTCAGGTATTACCTCAAACGGATTAAAAACATCATAACCTAATGCTTGTATAAATGGTAAGATTAAAGAATTCTTTACAGATTCTTCAGTTTGCAAACTTTGTTTTAACTTGGTTGCACGTTCAGATAATTGCTTAATGCTGTCCTTGAAATCCATGGAATAAGTTCTATGTGTATTAATAAATAATATGAGTTCAAAATTATACATTTTTTTCAAAAGAAAAAAAATATCTGAATAAAAAGCCTAAAAAAAATAAAAAACGATTAATCACATACTTAAAGCGTCCAAATAAAATATATCAACTAAATTATTTTCTTTAAATACCTCAATCTTTTGATTTCATTTACTATCTTTGGAAAGTTAAATTTTAACACTATGGATGCATTACAAAACCTGGAACCCTTGTTGAGAACCTTTTGGTATATCGCCATTCCCGTTAGTTTGATTTTTATCATTCAGGCCATCATGACCTTTATCGGTGGCAACTCCATGGATGGCGTGGACGCCGATTTCGATGGTGATTTCAGCGATACCGATGCGCCGTTTCAATTGTTTTCGCTGCGCAATCTCATCAATTTTCTACTCGGTTTCAGTTGGTCGGGAATTGTGTTTTATCCGCTTATTTCCAACAAAATTTTGTTGATTTTTGTAGCTACACTGGTCGGCATTATTTTTGTGGCGCTGTTTTTCTTCATCATAAAGCAATTTATGCGACTGGCCGAAAACGATTCGTTTAAAATGGAAGAAACGCTGAATAAAACGGCGGAAGTGTATCTTACCATTCCGCCTCAACGGTCGGGCAAAGGAAAAATTCTGATCAGTGTGAGGGGTTCTGTGCGTGAACTGGATGCGATTACCGACGGAGACGCTTTCATCGCCATTGTTCCTGATCATCATACTGGCGGTAGTTATTTTTGTTACTATTCTGGCGCTGGCATCGCGTTTTAAAAGATGTCCTTCCGATAAAATTCTGGTGGTTTACGGAAAAACAGGCGGCTCCTCGGCTCGTTGTATTCATGGCGGAGGCGCTTTTGTGTGGCCGGTAATTCAGGACTACGCTTACCTCGATCTGAAGCCATTGTCCATCGAGGCCAACCTCACCAACGCGCTCAGCCGTCAGAATATTCGCGTGGATGTACCCTCACGGTTTACCATTGCCATTTCGTCCGAACCCGATCTGATGAACACGGCCGCCGAAAGGTTGTTGGGGCTTACACCCGATAAAATAAAAGAACTGGCTTCCGACATTCTCTTCGGACAACTGCGTTTGGTGATCGCCACCATGACGATCGAAGAAATCAACTCCGACCGCGATAAATTCCTTGAAGCCATCTCCAAAACAGTGGATTCGGAATTGAAGAAAGTCGGTCTGAAATTGATCAACGTGAACGTTACCGATATCAAAGACGAGTCGGGATACATTGAAGCGTTGGGAAAAGAAGCCGCAGCAAAGGCCATAAACGAAGCCAAAATCAGCGTGGCACAACAAGAAAAGATCGGTGAGACCGGTAAAGCTGAGGCCGATAAAGACCGCGAGGTAAATATTGCATCGGCTAAGAAAGACGAATTGATCGGAAAGGCCGAAGCCGATAAACTAACGCGTATCAAAACATCCGAAGCAAACTCCATAGCCGTTCAGGGTGAAAATACGGCAAAAATTACCATCGCCCAATCCGATGCGGCACGTCGCGAAAAAGAAGCCGAGGCTGCGCGTCTGGCTATCGCGGCCGAGAAAGTGCAACAGGCAAAAGCGCTGGAAGAAGCTTATGTGGCTGAAAAGTTGGCCGAAAATGCCCGCGCCGAACGCGAACGTTCTACCGAAACCGCCAACATTGTGGTTCCGGCCGAGATCGCCAAACAAAAAGCCATTATTGACGCACAAGCCGTGGCCGAACGCACTCGCGTTCAAGCTAAAGGCGATGCCGATGCCATCTTCGCCAAAATGGACGCCGAAGCGCGCGGTTTGTTCGAGATTCTGAGCAAGCAGGCGCAAGGGTACAAAGATGTGGTTTCGGCCGCCGGCGGCGATCCCGATAAAGCGTATCAGTTGCTGATGATCGAGAAATTACCGGAACTCATCAGAACACAGGTTGAAGCGGTTAAAAACCTGAAAATTGATAAAGTTACCGTTTGGGATTCGGGAAATAATGCAGATGGTAAAGGCTCTACCGCGAACTTTCTTTCGGGGTTAATGCGAACCATTCCACCATTGGACGACTTGTTCAATATGGCGGGAATGCAGTTGCCCAATTACCTGAAAGGCAAAGAAACAACAGAAACTATTCCTATTGAAAAGGAATCTCCGGTAAACGCGCCCAAAAAGAATACGATTGAAAAATAAACAATAAAAGAGGCAGTATCAAAAGAGCAAGAACAGTTTCATCTTGTCACGTCCCCACCCAAAATTGGGCATAAAGAGGAAATGACATGAATAATAATTTAATATGATTATCCGTATAATGTCCTACATCAATTGCCACGTCCCTTTAGGGCGTGGTTTTTGAGATACAGAGCAGATAGGCTTTAGCCGAAATTTATACTATTATTGGGCTAAAGCCCGTAATTCTTAGACATCATTATCCCACGACTTAAAAGTCGTGGCAATGGATAAAGCCGTTAGAACACTTCGCGGATAATGTGAAAAATTGATGGTTAACCTTATCATTTTTCCCAAAAAACCTGCTCTAAAACATAAAATATTATCTGTTAATTTACTTGCAAATGACGTTTTTAACATATATATTTGCGCATAAGCGATCTTTAGATGCCCGGAACCGGGCTGCAAACGCGGATTAACGTAGGGCATGCGGCAGAAGAAAGGAGAAAAACAGTGCGGCCGCATCCGTAAAACCCCGAAATTAAGCCACAGCATTGCAGCATGTTTTCGGGAAATAACGAAACCTTCCCGCAGGCTGGCGGCACACTTTTGGGGCGCCCCGAAATGTTCCCGCACGCGTGCGGGGAACCATCGGGAATGTACGAAAGACAGCCGCACGATTGCGGCACGATATCGGGAAGTTACAATGCAGTCTGCGGTCATGCGGCGCCTCTTCGGGGCAACCCGAAAGCATCCCGCAGCATCGCACTAAAGAAAGAGCTGATGCTCTTTATTGTTACCGGCAATGCTGCCGCTGAATAAATTTTTAACTAAATTGGAATACAATGGAACAGATTCAACGATTTGACCTCTCACGCTACCGTGACAAAGAACATGCACAATTTCACGACTTGGTGAAAAAATATATAGAGGAAGAAACTGCCGAAAAACTGGGTATTATCAAAATCTACCCTGCCTATGTGAAAGCGCTACAAACCGAAATCAACACCATTAACGTGGAATCGGGCAGCCGCCTGACCTCAGGCATCGCTGCCGCCGATGAGTATCGCGACGAGATTTACAGCGCTTTCATTAACGATCTTAATGCCAAGATCAATTGGTTTGACCCCGATGTGCGCGCCGCCGCCGATAACATCCGGCGCATCGTAGATCAGGTGGGATACGTGAGCCGCGATCCCTATCCGGAGGAAAGTAAAGCCCTTACCAGCCTCGTAGATCAACTTATAACCAATTATGCCGGTGACCTTGCCGTTACCGAACAAACAACGCTGGTTACCAAATTAAAAGAAGCCAACGACGATTTCATCACCCGATTCGGTTCGCGCAACGACGAGCAGGCCTCCCGCGGTAGCGGCAACGTTTCCAAAACCCGCGGAGCAGTTGATGAAGCTTACAAAAAAATTGTAACCGCCATAAACGGCCTTTCGCTGGTGGGCGATGCGGAAGTGTACCAAAACATCATTGGGAAGATAAATGAATTGATCAGCTATTACAAAAACATGCTGGCCATACGCAAAGCAAAAGACGGTAAGGGAAGCAGCGAACCCGATATTCCGTTGCCGCCGGGCGCTTAAGGAAAGAAGATTGGAATTTTCTGTTATTAAAGGGTGCGGGTTTTACGATCCGCATCCGTTTTTAGTTCCTCCCCTTTGCCGTAAACCGCGGCATCGGTCGGCAAACCTGTTATAAACCCAAATGAAAATAATTGATATATTGGCGCGATGGTTTCGCCCGTCAGAGCGCAACGATTTCTGGAAACAGAAAGACGAGCCCGAAGAAGACAAGTTTAACCGGATGCTCGTGGCTGAAGCATCGGGTGAAATTTTCCCTTTCGAGATAAGGTCGTTTAACAAAAAAGGATTCAACATACGCGTTGAAAAAATTTCCGGTTTCGTATCGTATGGCCACATGGCATGGTCGTACCCCAATATGGAGTGGTGGCACAACGCTGCGCCCTATCTGGTGATGCACTCTTTCCACGGCTCGGTATATGAAGCCTTTCCGCAACGGAATTTCGTTCTTGTGGACGCAGTGGTGAACAGAGCCTGTGTGCCCGACCTGAAACCGGGCAGCATATACAAGGGGATCATCCTGCAAACATCATCTAAAGGCGTGCACGTAGAGCTGGGGCTTCATTTCGGATGGAAATGCGGATCAGTGCACGGTTTTATTCCGGCGGAAAACCTGAAAGGAAAAGCTACCATTGCCAACATGAAAGCCGGGCAAGTGCGTTTTCTGGCGTTTTCAGAAAAGAAACAGACCCTTGAATTTCGAGAAACTGCCGCGGAAGTCGTTCCCGTTGCCGTTGACGGTATTCGTAATACCACGGACAGCACGCAATATGTCTCGCCAAGATGTTTCAACAGGCGCAAACCACGTGAGGAAGCCGAACCCGATCTGTCGCAGGAAGAGCGGGAGCAACTTGCCGCCCTCGTAAACACGGTTGTAGATATAACCGTCATTGCCGATGAATACAACGGCAAAGCTTACCTGCTGCAAGACAAGTACCGGTGTTCGCTGGAGATAACCGAAAGTATCTATGGCAAAAAAATAGATACCGTGAGGCTTTATCTCCGGAAAATGAGGCCGGGAGAACACCTCGCGTGCGAAGTGCTTGCGGTGTCGGCAAAAAAGTCAAAGCCTTCCCTTAAATTATCAGAAGAGGTTTTATCGAAATTGTAAAGGAGTTTTTTTACGGCATAGGCGCTCGCAATTACGGTCGGTTTGTAATCAATTTTATCAATACTATTTAAACTTATTCTAAATAATCGTATCTTTGCCATCGCAATGAGACAAAGGGTTAGAATACTATCGGGATATTTTCTGTTAATGCTTTTTGCAAGCTATTACGGAAGTATTTCTTTATTTACTCACACTCATACCGTTAACGGCGAACGCGTAATACACTCGCATCTGCATTTTCCGGTTCACGACGGAAACAAAGCCGATCATCAACACAACACGTCGTCGTTTAATCTTATTCATGTTCTGTCTCATTTCTTTTCTCTCGGCTTGCATTTCGATGTTTCCGTTGATGCATTTAACCGTTACATCTGCATTTCACGATACCCAAAAGCACAACATATCGCGCAAAAAAACATTTTCATTCACTCTAACGGATTACGCGCTCCACCTTTCAATTCTACGTTTTATTCTTTTTAAGCGGATTTTTTCGCACATAATTCACAGAGACTACCAGAAGTGAAAAACTGTTATCGTATCACTATTTGCTCGTTCGCGAAGTGAATATGGTTTTCACGTTGCTATAACAATTTAAAGCGATAGTCTTGCTTTTGATGCACTCTCATTAATCGTATAATTGACAACAAATAAAAATGAAAAAAATTATTATAGTGCTGTGCATCTTGTTCAGCATAACAACCGCTGTATTTCCACAACAAAACAGACATCAGCATCGTAATCGACAAAGAAGTAGCGATGCCAATATTATTGGACACGTGCTCAATAAATCCACAAAGGAACATATTCCCTTTGTAACTGTATCTTTAAAAGGAACCCACTTCGGCACTTCAACCGACGCATCGGGACATTATTACCTAAAAAACCTGCCCGAAGGAAATTTCACGCTAATGGTCTCCGGTATAGGATATAAGCCGGTAGAAAAATCTGTTACTTTACAGGAGAGTGAAACCATTGAAGTAAATTTCGAAGTAGATGACGACGAGATAATACTTGAAACGGTAGTTGTATCTGCCAACCGCACAGAAACTAAACGCAGAGAAGCGCCCACGGTAGTAAACGTTATCACTCCGTTGCTTATGGAAAACACCAATTCCGTAACGCTGGCGCAGGGATTGAACTTTCAGCCGGGATTACGTGTAGAAAGCAACTGTCAGAATTGCGGATTTCAGCAGGTTCGCATCAACGGACTAGACGGTCCATATTCACAAATCCTTATTGACAGCCGTCCTATCTTTAGCGCATTGGCCGGCGTGTACGGCATCGAGCAGATTCCCGCCAATATGATTGAGCGTGTTGAAGTTGTACGCGGCGGCGGATCGGCTTTGTTCGGCTCTAACGCTATAGCGGGGACTATAAATATCATAACAAAAGAGCCCAAAGCCAACTCATTATCTATTAACAATGTTACAAATATTATCAACGGAAAATCACCGGACAACAACCTCTCCTTTCACACCTCACTGGTAAACGGCAATTTAAAAACGGGCATGATGATCTTCGGCTCCTCACGCCAGCGCGCTGCGCTGGATTACGACGGCGACGGATTTACCGAAATTGGCAAATTGAATAGCAGCAATATCGGGCTTCGCGGGTTTTATAATTTCAACAACTATCATAAACTCAAAGCCGAATATCATTTTATCAACGAATTCCGTCGTGGCGGTAATCTGCTCCATAAACCACCACACGAAACCGATATCACCGAACAAGCGGAACATAACATTCACTCCGCAAACATAAACTATAACGTGTTGTCGCGCGATTACAAACACAAGGTAAACCTGTATCTCTCAGGGCAATTTATAGACAGACAAAGTTACTACGGCGCGCAGAAAGACCCGAATGCTTACGGAACAACAAACGATAAAAGCATGATGGGCGGCATGCAATACAACTACAGTGCGGATCGTTTTCTGTTTATGCCTTCAATAATCACCGCTGGATTGGAAATGAATTATAACGTAATGCACGACCAAATGCTCGGATATAACCGCATTCTGGATCAATCGGTGAATATACAGAGTGTTTTTGCCCAGAACGAATGGAAAAACGAGCAATGGAGTATCTTACTAGGCGCCCGCTTAGATAAGCACAACCTGATACAGGATGCTATTTTTAGTCCGAGGATAAACGTGCGTTATACTCCTAACCCGTTTATCGTGTTTCGCGGCGGATATTCCACTGGTTTTCGGGCTCCGCAGGCTTTCGATGAAGACTTGCACATTACCGCCGTAGGCGGAGAGGTATGCATCATTCAGCTCTCTCCTGATCTCAAACCCGAGCGGTCACAAACTTTCAGTATATCGGCCGATATCTACAGAACATTCGGCGTTGTGCAAGCCAACCTGCTGATCGAAGGGTTTTATACGCACCTAAAAGACGTGTTTCTGCTGGAAGAGATCGGAAGAGATGAGCAAGGAAATTTATTACAGGAAAGGAGAAACGGATCAGGGGCAGTGGTTAAAGGCCTAAACATGGAAGGAAAAATAGCTCCAAGCCGTAAATTTCAACTTCAGTTGGGCGCAACAGTTCAAGAGAGTTTGTATGACGAAGCTGAATCGTGGAGCAACAATCCCGATGTGGTACCGAAACGAAATATGTTTCGCACACCAGATGTTTATGGCTACCTTACTGCCAATATATTACCGGTTGAAACGTTCAACATTTCAGTTTCAGGCGTATATACAGGACCTATGTGGGTACAACACTTTGCCGGGTATGTGCCGGAAGATGTCGCGGTGCGAACACCGGATTTTTTCGACCTTACTGTTAAAGTAGCAAAAGATTTTCGCTTAACGACTAGCACTTTTGTGCAACTTAACGCAGGTATACAGAACCTTTTCAATAGCTTTCAGCAGGATTTTGATCAGGGAGCGCTTCGCGACGCCGGCTACATGTACGGCCCGTCTTTACCGCGCACGTTCTTTACCGGGTTAAAATTCACAATATAGGAAAAGCTTTCGGCGCAAATTTTCGGGTTTGCGCCGTTTTGTTTACATGGAAATAATGCCTACCTTTGCACCCGTAAAATAAAAATAATCATGCTGTTAGATATTCGGAAAAAAGACACGGACGAACTGAACAAAACGCCCATTCTGCAACAGACGGCATTTTGGTCGGAAGTAAAGAACAAGCTGGGCGCCGAAACGCTTGCTGTCGGGTTTAAATCGAGGGAGTCGGATATTTTTCATTCCAGGAGCGATAAATTGCTGGTTTCAGACCTGCTGATCGTCCTGCAACAAATCGACAGGAATCATTCTGTGGCTTATGTGCCTTACGGCCCTGAACTGGAACCTTCCGATGAGTTTCAAAGCCTTTTTCTGGAAGAATTATCGGAGAGCATTCGCCCGTATTTACCGAATAACTGCATCCTCATTCGCTATGATCTTTGTTGGGAATCATACTGGACAAAAGAAGCCGATAATTTTGATGAAAACGGCTTATGGAAAGGCGAACCGGAATTACGCACACAAGAATTCCGGTTCAATTTCAATACGGAAAACTGGAATTTCAAAAAAGCGCTTTCCAACATACTTCCGGCAAGTACCGTTTATCTGAACCTAAGACAAGACGAAGAAAGCATCCTGCAACGCATGAAACCGAAAACCCGCTACAACATCCGTCTGGCACAACGTCGCGGCGCAACCGTAAAATCGGCAGGGATGGAGGAAATTTCCACGTGGTATGAACTCTACAAAGAGACGGCGGCACGAAACGGTATCCTGCTAAACGATATAAAATACTTTGAAGCCGTGCTTTCGGCAAAAGCCGATAATACACGTTCACCGGCGCGTGTGCGTCTTTTGATTGCGGAATATAACCAAAAACCGCTCGCAGCCATGTTTCTGGTAATTTCGGGAAACAGGGGTTCGTATTTGTATGGCGCCTCTTCGTCGGAAAACCGGAACCTGATGGCTGCATACGCGTTGCAGTGGGAAGCCATCCGGCTATCGAAAGCCGCAGGCTGCACCCAGTATGATATGTTCGGCATATCGCCCACGCCCGATCCCGAACACCCGATGTACGGGTTGTATAAATTCAAATCGGGTTTCGGCGGCGAAATCTATCACAGCCTCGGTTGCTGGGATTATCCGCTAGACGAGGAAAAATACACCCTCTTTCGTGCATCGGAAATGCATAGCCAGGGGTATCACGTAAATTAGGGAATGGTATCTCCGTTAATTACTGCTCCATCAGCCGCCTTCATTCCGGCAATGTATTGATAAGTTGCCAAATCTCCTCGTACCAGAACTTCTCTGCCCAAATTTTCAGGATGATCCAGCAGATTGAGTGTATCTCTGATTTGGGTAGCAGACAATTGTACAGGAAACGTTTTGGTTGAATCGGTCTCTGTGCTAACTGTTGCTAAAGCAATGTTGGTGGTGCTCGTCACATCATCTACACTTGTGGTAAATGATTTATAGGAAGTCGTTTTATAGTAACCCACAATAAACCCTCTTACCCATCTATCCATCAACCCCTGATTGGCAATTGCCTCCTCAATAGTAAACGGATCATCGAGTGTTCCGCCGGTTACAGGCGCCGTTCCGACGCTTCCGATGATCACATTTTCCGACGGGCCGGTAACCCAATCGGTGATGGTTGCGTTGGAAACCGACAGTGCTTGCGATGAAAGCGTAACGTTATACGTGTATTGCGTTGCTTTTTCGAAAGAAGTGATATTTACCCCTTGAGTCAACGGGAATTCGTAAGAATTGGATCCAAAAGCGATAATAAGCGATTTACCCGTGAAATCGGCCATCGGCAATAGAATAGCCTGAGCAGTGCGTCCGTCGGAACTCATATTGAATGCGACATTACCCGTGGTAGCGGGCGCCGAAAGCGTTCCGTCGGCTAATGAAAATGTTGCGGAGGTTCCCACACCGGTCATCGTTACGGTTAAACCGCTTAAATCAGACGTTGCATCTTCGGGCATAATTAGCACGTTTATCTTCGATAATTGGTGAACGAAAGTCAGCCCAACATCCGGATTTTGAGAATTTAGCCCCGCGGCATTGTTTGAATACAACAAGTCAATAGCCGGCAGGCTGCTTTGATCGGAAACATTTACCGGATACGTTAAGTCCGTGATTGTTGTTTGATGTGGATAATACGCGATGAAATCCACATCAGTGCCGTCGAGCGGAAAGCTGATAGCTCCATCGGCCGTAGCAGACTGAAAAGCGGACGTTCCGTCGGTAATATATTTCGAATTTTCAGCCAAAGCTGGTACAGACAAACCCTCTCCACTGATTTTCATATAAATTCCGATGGCATCATTCGCTTCCCATGAGGCATTTGTGGCGCGGGTTTTCAGCCCATCAATGGAAGCATTCACATCAATATACTGCCTAAAATGTGCAGGATATTCCTGATAACAGGATACAAGCATAAGGGATATTATGCCAAAAATAAAAAAATTCGTTTTCATAGCTGGTTGGTTTAAATCAGTAGCGCTAAAAAAATACCTGCCTGAGACGGCAGTCGAAAGAGAAACTAACACATCATGATATCGGTTGTTCGATAGAACATTATCTTTTGCAAAAATAAAAAAACTTTTTTTAGTTCCAAATTTTTTAACGAAATTGCAATGTTAAATTATCACCAACCGTAGGAAAAACCGGTCTTCGTTGTCTAAACAAACGAAAAAGAACTGCTGCACATGTCGGACGAGCAACTCATACAAGAAATAATTTCAGGTAACACCATTGTCTTTAAAGAACTTATGGAGAAATACCAGGGTATGGTGTTCCGAACGACGTTGGGTTTTGTGCACTCCAAAGCAGATGCGGAAGACATCACACAGGAAGTTTTCATTAAAATATATCAATCGTTGCCCGATTTCAAGGGCGAAGCCCAATTTGTTACATGGCTGTACCGGATTACCGTAAACGCGAGTATCAATTTTGTGAATCGAAAAAAGAAGAACCGAGTGGTGGAATCGTTGGAAAACATCTTTCACAAACAGAGTGAGGAAAAGACGCCGTTGGAACGATTGGAACAATCGGAACGGGACAAGCGGATAAAAAACGCCATCAATTCCCTGCCCGATTCGCAACGAACGGCTTTCATCCTGAGTAAATACGAAGAATTACCGCAGAAAGAAATTGCCGCCGTCATGAAAAAATCGGAAGGCGCTGTGGAACAACTTTTACAACGTGCAAAAAGCACTCTGCAAAAAAAATTGGAATACGACCGTAGGAAATAATCAATACAAATGTCTAACCTATAAAACGAACAAAAAATGAAAACGGAACAGTACATAGACGATTTCATCAAACGCGAAAAGCAAACGGAACATAATCCGTTCCTGAGTACGCGGGTGATGGCCGAAATCGAAAAAAGGCAACAACCGGAGCGTCGCAGAACGCCCGTTTGGCAAACTGTGGTTGTGGCTGCCAGCCTTGCTGCCGTTGCATTTTTAGGCGTAAGCATCGGTAACAGTTACCAGAAAAGCGTTTCTCACGAGTTTACGATGAACATAAACGACAGTCAGATCGAGAATTTAGGCTATTATAATTTCGACGATTATGAATAAGACGAATAAAATAATGATGTGGGTAATTGCACTGCTTGTGGTGCTGAACCTGACGACCATCGGAACTATCGTCTATCACAATCAGCAGGAAAAAGACGATAACACAGCAATTGTTATTGACGAAGGCCAGCCCCCGCTCACCGGAAGGTATTTTCGGCAAACGCTGGGATTCGACAATGATCAGATGGATGTTTTTCGCGCAGCGAACCGGGAATTTCAACCCCGTGCCAACCTGCTGATTTACGAAATGGATTCGCTGAAAAACGAAATGTTCATGGAGTTGAACAAACCGAAACCCGACGAAACAAAATTAAATGCGTTATCGGATCACATCGGAAACCATCACGCAGAACTGAAAAAGCTTACAAACGATTTCTACCTGAAGATAAAATCGGCGTGCAACGACGCGCAGTGCGCTCAATTAGAAAGAGCATTCCTACCGTTGTATCGCGATGAAACGGTGAATGCCCGTCGCGGATACGGATACGGATATAACCGAACCGACAGTCTCGGTATGGGACGCGGATACCGGCATCGCTACGGACGCGATTGGAACGAAACCAGATAAATTAAATAAACAATTAAAAATAAGATTATTATGAAAACAAAAGTATTTATCACTGCAATGGCGCTGGTTGCCACCATAGGATTAGCAACCGCCCAAAATCAAAATCAGGCAGCAAAGGAAACGGCGAAAACCGCTCAAACCGGACCTGCATTTGTGGACAAAAACAACAACGGCGTTTGCGATAATTTCGAGAACGGAACACCCGGAAATCCGAATGCCAACGGCAAACAACGACTGCTCGACGGTAGCGGCCGCGGACAAGGCAAAGGCCAGGGATTACGCAACGGCAGAGGACAAGGACGCTTCTTTGTGGATGCCGATAAAGATGGCGTGTGCGACAATTTCGAAAACGGAACTCCCCGTGGAGGACGCGGACAAGCCTATGGCAACGGACTGCGTAACGGCAGAGGTGGTGGAGCGAATTTCGTAGATGCCGACAAAGACGGCATTTGTGACAACTTCGAAAACGGAACACCGCGCCAGGGACGCGGTACAGGGAAAGGCACCGGCCTTCGGAATGGAAAAGGCAGTGCGGTAAATTTTGTGGACGCCAATAAAAACGGTATTTGCGACCGTAGGGAAACCACAAAATAACCACGCACCAACCACAAAAAAATGGGGATTCGCTCCCCATTTTTTCTTACAAAACGCTTATCTCATTAACTTAATCACAGTAAACCAACTTTTTCATTATGAAAACTTATCAAAAAATTTCCGTCATGGCATTTCTTGCAATTTTGCTTTTCGGTTGTGAAGCGAACAGCGTAAATTCACCGGAAGAAAATGCCGAACAAGCCGCATTGATAAACGCAGTTTCAACTACGCGACTTGATGCAACACTGGCTGCAACCACCGATTCGCTTTGTTTGTTGACAAATACGCAACTCGCGCCACTCACCGAAAGTGAAATAAACAGCATCCTGTACATGCGCGAAGAAGAAAAATTAGCCAATAATGTGTATGTGTATTTTAACGAAAAATTCGCCAGACCCGTGTTCAGCAACATCTCCAAAAGCGAGATAGCACACGGAAAAGCTATCGCCTGGCTTATTAATCTCTACAAAATTGAGACTCCCGCCGAAACGGTACCGGGGGTATTTAACATCGAAGAATTGCAAAATTTATACACAAAGCTTACAACCGAAGCCCTTACAGTTGTAGATGCTTACAAAGCCGGCGCTTTTATCGAAGAACACGATATTATTGATCTTCAAAGAGAAATAGCCGAAACAGAAAACCCGTTTATCAAAAGAATTTACGGTAATCTACTCCGTGCTTCACAGTTTCATTTGAAAGCCTTTGTCGCAAATCTCAAATTCAACGGTATTGCATATCAACCTCAATTATTGAGCAACGATGATTTCAACGCTATCATAAACACATAAAAAAATGAAAACAAAATATTTATTCATTCTGATCGCAGCCGGGGCAATACTTTTGTTGCCCCAGGCTGCCGATGGGGCTAAAACCACACAGAATAAGACGATGGGAATGCCGGCTTCAACGCAAAATCTGACAAAGGCCGACATCCAAAGCATTGAGTACATGCGAGAAGAAGAAAAACTTGCCCACGACGTTTATACGTTTTACGCCCGGCAGTATAGCATCCCTATCTTCCGAAATATTTCGCGTAGCGAAACGGTGCACCAGAACGCCATGATGTGGCTTGTGGATACGTATGGGTTAAAAGACCTCGCGAAAGCGGAAGGCGTGTTTACCAATCGTGAGTTACAGAAAATGTACACCGAGCTCACCAAAGGCACAACGCTCATCGAGGCGCTGCAAGCCGGAGCGTTGATCGAAGAACAGGATATCGAAGACCTGCAATCGCACTTGCAGAAAACCGACAATCCCGATATCCAACGGATTTATTCCAACCTCTTGCGCGCTTCGGAGAACCATTTGCGGGCGTTTGTACGAAATTTATCGCGCAGAGGCATTGATTATCAACCAAAAGTATTAAATTTGTCACAGTTCTCCGATATCGTACAACCGTAACATAGGAAATAACCCATTAACAGATATACGTCCTATGAACATTAGAAAAAACATAGCCATCAGCGAAAACGGATTTATCTTTAATCCACTTACGGGCGACAGTTTCAGTGTAAACCAAACCGGCGTTTTCGTTCTTCAACAATTAAAAAACGGTGAAAGTAACGAAACCGTTTTGAAAGCACTTCAGGATGAATACGAACTCGATGCCCACACGGCCGAGAAAGACCTCAACGATTTTCTGGATATGTTAAAAAGCTACCAACTATCCGAAAATGAATAAGCGAAAAATTACCGTAGCGGTCACTGGGCTCAACAACATTGACAGCCCCGGGCCGGGAATTCCCGTTATTCGTGCATTGAAAGACAGTTCGGCGTTCGATGTGCGCATTGTCGGCTTATCGTACGAAACGCTGGAACCGGGAATTTATATGCACGAATTGGTGGACAAAGTCTATCAGCTGCCTTTGCCCACCGCGGGCTCAGCCATGCTCAAAGAGCGGCTGCAATACATCGTGAGCCAGGAAAAAATTGACGTGCTCATCCCGAATTTTGATGCCGAATTGCACAATTTCATCAAAATTCAACACGAATTAAAATCGGAGCTTGGGATAGCCACTTTCCTGCCATCGCATGAGCAATTTGAAGAGCGCCACAAATCGGAACTGAATAAATTCGGCGAAAAATACGATATAAAAGTACCGGAAAGCCATATCATTAATCAGGTTTCGGAAATTAAAAAGCTGGAAGATGACCTCGATTATCCCATGGTGATCAAAGGGCGATACTACGACGCCTACATTGCTTCGAACTACGAGCAGGCCAGCTCTTATTTTTACAAAATCGTCGCCAAATGGGGATATCCCATTATCGTCCAGGAGTTTGTAACCGGAACGGAAGTAAACGTTACCGCCATCGGCGACGGAAAAGGCCGATGCATCGGCGCGGTGACGATGCGAAAATTGTACATCACGGACAAGGGAAAAGCATGGTCGGGCGTTTCGTTGGAAGACGATAAACTCATGGAGATTTCTCGTCGCGTAATTGAGAACAGCCGATGGAAAGGCGGTTGCGAACTGGAGTTTATTAAAACAAAAAAAGACGAATATTATCTGCTGGAAATGAATCCCCGTTTTCCCGCCTGGATGTACCTTGCCATCGGTTGCGGCCAAAATCACGCCGAAGCTTTGGTGAAAATGGCGTTGGGCGAAGACGTAAAGCCGTTTGCCGAATACAAAAGCGGCAAAATGTTTATCCGCTACGCGTACGATATGATCGTGGATATATCGGAATTTCAGCAGATTTCCACAACCGGGGAATATGCTCGATAACCGTCTGAAATATGCGTCAGACGGACTTCAAGCCGTCGGACGCTCATAATAACTAAATAAATCCCCCTACAGGGGTCAAAGGCAATATGAAACCAACCTACGAACGTCCTGTGATTCAGAAACTGAACACAGGCCTGATGAATAAATTCGGCAGCAGAACCGAATACATACCTGTGAAACAAATTGATGGCGTGGCAGTTGCCGGGTTAATGGATGAATACGGCTCGCCGCTCTTCGTAATCAGCGAAAAAACCATCCGCCAAACCTATCAAAAAGCACAAAAAGCCTTTAAAATGCGCTATCCGAAAGTGCAATTCGCCTGGAGCTACAAAACCAACTATCTGGATGCCGTTTGCAACGTTTTCCATCAGGAAGGAAGCTGGGCGGAAGTCGTATCGGGTTTTGAATACCAAAAAGCCCTTCGCAACGGCGTTCCGGGCAATCTGATCATTTTCAACGGCCCTGATAAATCGGCCGATGACCTGAAAATAGCCGTGGAAAACCGTTCGCTCATCCACATTGATCATTTCGACGAGCTCTATTCGCTTATCGAGATTTTGGAAGGAACTTCCCAAAAAGCGCGTGTTGCCATTCGCGTAAATATGGACACCGGCGTTTATCCGCAGTGGGACAGGTTCGGCTTCAACTACGAAAGCGGGCAGGCGTGGAATGCGATCATGAAGATCATTACGCAGCCAAACCTTCAGTTGGAAGGATTACACACCCACATCGGCACCTACATGCTCACCGCCAACGCTTATGCCGTTGCGGCGCGCAAACTGTGCGAACTGGCGCAAAATACGGCAAACAAAACCGGCGTAAAGATAAAATACATTGATATGGGTGGCGGATTCTGTTCGTCCAACACACTCAAAGGTTCGTATCTGCAAGGTGCTGATGTTATTCCTACGTTCGACGATTATGCCGAAGCCATCACCGGAACCATTTTGCAATTCGGCTTTAAACCCGATGAATTGCCCTTGCTGATCCTCGAAACCGGACGCGCATTGATTGACGAAGCGGGTTATCTGCTCGGTTCCGTGCTTGCAACCAAACGCCTGGCCGACGGCCGTCGGGCTACCGTGCTCGATATCGGGGTAAATATCATGTTCACATCGTTTTGGTACAATCACAAAGTATCGCCAGCGCAGGATTTCACACAGCATGCCGAAGAAATGGCGCTGTACGGGCCGCTTTGCATGAACATTGACTGCCTGCGCGAAAGCGTTAGCTTACCGCTGTTAAAAAAGGACGACCGCGTGGTGGTGCACGAAGTGGGCGCTTACAACATGACACAATGGATGCAATTCATTACGCTACGTCCCAATGTGGTCATGATTGATACCACGGGGAAAGTGCATCTTATTCGCAAAAGCGAAACCGTGGAATCCATTGTACAACAGGAGGTTACACCGGAACATCTGAAAGGGTTTAAACTTTGAAAATAGCAACGCAATTTACCGACATCAGGGCAGCGTTGAATAATGCAACGCAAAGTCCTGTTCCGTATGTCTTTGTTCTTTGTCCCGAAATCATAAACAAATGAAACAAAGCCTCAAATCATACGCGTTGATGTATCTCGATGGCACGCTGAACAGCTATGCCATGATATTTTTTTCGCAAAGCAGGTGGTTAGCGATCATCTTGCTGGTGCTTAGCATGCTGGACATCCGGCTGGGATTGGGCGGACTTTCGGCTGTGGTTCTGACGAACATCATCGCGCACGGGCTCGGATTTTCGAAGAAAAGGATCAAGAGCGGATTGTACGGATTTAACGCCGTTTTTGTCGGGTTGAGTCTGGTTTACAAATTTTACGTGAACGGCTCGTTCATTATTCTTTTTGTTTTATCGGTTATTCTGGTATTCATGTTCACGGTATGGCTCGAATCGGTTTTTGCGAAGCACGATATTCCCGTGCTTACTCTGCCGTTTGTTTTCACGTTGTTCATCGTTGATCTTTCGGTAAAATCGTTCACGAACATTGAGTACATTATTCCGTTCGACCGTTTCACCATCGTGTTGGCCGGGCAAATGAAAGTACCGTGGTACACTTTCGTCCACTCACTCGATAATGCGCACTTGCCGCCCATGTTGTTTTATTATTTTAAAACATTGGCATCCATTTTCTTTACCGACAGCGTGTTAGTCGGCATCATCATAGCCGTTGCATTGCTTTTTCACTCACGCATCAAATCCACGGTAGCATTTTTTGGATTTTTCTTTGCATTTATCATCAGTAAATTGCTTGGCGTGGATATCGCAGAACTCACGCAGGATCTGGCTGGCGTTAACTACATTTTCTGGGGAATGGCAATCGGAAGCTTCTTTATCATCCCCAACATCTACAGCTACATACTGGTCATTGGCCTCACGCCCGCCCTGTTTCTGTTTTATGCCAGCGTGGAGAGTTTGATATCGGATACCGGGCTATCTTCTTACACATTATCATTCAGTCTTTTATCCATTCTCGTACTGTTCATCCTCAAACAACGCAGCTTTAGCCGGTTCTTTATTTTCCCGTATATTCAATATTATAATCCCGAGAAAACGGTATATAAAAACGTGAATTACATGCAGCGTTTCGAACAAAACATGCTGTTTAAAATGCAATTGCCTTTTTTGGGAGAATGGCGTGTAACGCAGGGTTACAACGGTACAATAACCCACCTAGGCGCATGGGGAAAAGCGTTGGATTTTATGATCACGGACGAAGAAGGAAAAACGTGTTTCGGCCGGTGTGCGCAGAAAGAAGATTTTTACTGTTACAACAAACCGGTGTTGGCTCCGGCCGACGGTTATGTGTACATGATCAGCAACATTACCGAAGACAATGAAATAAATAATGTAAACACGAAAAAGAATTGGGGTAATACGATCATTATCAATCATTTGAACGGGTTATACTCGCAGCTGAGCCACCTTAAAAAAGACAGTTTTAACGTGAGCATCGGCGATTACGTAACAAAAGGAACCGTACTTGCCGTATGCGGCAATTCGGGACGTTCGCCGGAGCCGCACCTCCATTTTCAGGTGCAGTTGTCGCCCGAAATCGGGTCGGCAACACATGCGTACCCCATGGGCTATTTCTTTGAAAAAACAGCCGGTAAACCGCTCTTGCACATCGGCGAGGTCCCGAAACAGGACACTACGATCTTCAACGTAGTTCCTTCGTTGCTGGCGCAAGATGCTTTCGAAGGCAAACCGGGCCGGTTGCTGAAAGTTACCTACGACAACGAAAATTATCCCTGGACAATTGCTACCGACGAATACAACAAAACCTATATCCGTTGCGAAAAATCGAAAGCCGTGGCGTACGTGGAAAACGATGGCACCATGTTCTATTTTACCGATTTTGAAGGAAGAAAATCATCGCCGTTGTATTTGTTTTACCGTAGTTGCTTTAAATTATTGCTGTCCAACGAAAAAGAGATCTCCGTTACCGATAAAATACCGCTTACCAAGGAACACCCCTTCGGAACGCGTTGGTTTCAGGATTTTTTGGCGCCTTTTGTTATTTTCACAACCATAAATTACCGTTCGCAATTAACGGAATCGGATCATATTTTTTATCCTGAAAAAATTGTATATCAAAGCATTATAGACGCTAAGTCGTTCAATATAAAAATGCCGGTGAATGAATCAACTATCACGGTAATAAAAAACAGAATGGAAATTAACACTAAAAAACATGTCTTATGTATCGAATGGGTATAACATTCGCAACGGTAATGATGATGTGGACGTTTGCGCTACAGGCGCAACAAAGCCCGGAAGCAACCCGCATTGACAGCATTACCTATCAGCAATACCTGCAAAAGGATTATAAAAATCTGATTGAGACCAGCAAACAGGCGCAGGCGCAAAACATTGATTTTTATTATCTGAATTACCGCACCGCTATTGCTTATTATGAACTGAAAAATTATGCCAAAGCGGCGGAATTTTACAAAAAAACGCTTGCAGAAACTTCCACCGAGCCGGCTCTGTTGGAAAGCCTGTATTACGCCTACCTGCTGAGCGGCCAGAAAAACAATGCCGATATACTTGCCAAATCGCTCGCGCCACACACGCAGGCCGCTATCGGATATTCGCCTTCGGCGATGGATTTTATTGCGCTCTCAGGCGGTTATCTTACGAACGACAACAAACCCGATCTGCGTTCAAATTTTGTGGGCTACGATTCGCTGAACCAGTTTCAGGATATGGTATTCACTACGCTGGGCGTTGGGTTTAAACTCTCCGACAAGGCCAAGCTAAAACTCGGATATCAACTGTATAACACCAAGTTTCAGCGGTCAAACAGCACGGGATTGGTAAAAGAAGAGAGATTGTCTCAACATCAATTGATCGCCGGATTTGATTTTTTCTCGGATAATAACGTTACCTGGGGATTTGCCGGCGCGTATTACAACATCGAAAAGATTGATAAAGCGATCCCGTACACTACGACCGCTGTTGCATCTGCCACTATGGGAACGCGTGCCGGCGGATACGGCCCGGGTGGAGGAGGCGGGGGCCCTGGCGGAGGCGGTTTTTATTATCCTTCCATATATTACACCGCATCAACCGGAAACACGATTTCGGCTTTCTCCATGCTGGCATTTCTTAACAAACGCTCTGCGTACACCTTGCCCGAAATTGCCGTGGCTTATTCCAATTTCGGCGGCGGACATCAGTATCAGGCAAAAGGATCGCTCACTTATTATCCGCTGGGAAACCTCGATTTTTACGGAACAACCGCTCTTGCAGCCATCTACAACCAAAACGCCTGGACAGGCACACAAGTTGTTTTTTCTCAAAATTTGGGTGTAAAATTAGCCAAATCGCTGTGGCTGGATGGGGCGTTCAGCATCGGGAATCATCAAAATTACATTACCGGGCACTCATTTTTAGTTTACGACACGTACGATCCCGTTAAAGCCCTTGCGGGTGCTTCCCTCTCCTATTTTATCAAAAAAACCATGTTATCGGCCGGATATCAATGGCAACAAAGGGAAGGATACGCCTATTCGTCAACCAATTACACAACATACAAATATAATAATCATCTTTTAAATCTCGCGTTACAATGGAACTTTTAATTAAAAAAACGGTACTCACCTTTCTGCTGGCGGCGGGCTTAATTACCGCATCGGCACAGGTGAATCCTTCGCAGGTTTTTGCAAACAGTTATCAGTACGAGTCGTCAGGCGATTACCAGAAAGCCATCAGCGAATTAAACAGCCTGAATGGATTCGATTATCATAAATTTCTGAGAATGGGTTGGTTGTATTATCTTTCCAAAGATTACGAAAGCAGCAAGAAATTTTACCAAAAAGCGGTGGACATAGCTCCTAAAGCGGTTGAAGCGCTGCTCGGCCTGTGCTATCCGCTGGAAGCGCAGAAAAAAACCGATGAATTGGAAGCGGTTTACAAAAAAATTCTTTTGCTGGACAAGGTGAATTCGCGGGTAAATTACGCGCTGGGAAACATTTATTATTATCGGAAAAACTTTATGGAAGCCGAGAAATATTTCGATTTGGTGCAGCAGATGTATCCGTTCGATCACTACTCCACGCTGATGAGCGCCTGGACAAAATATTTCCTCGGGAAAAAGAACGATGCGCAACGGCTTTTCAACACGGTTCTCATTATCTCGCCAACGGATCAATCGGCAAAGGATGGGTTGAATTTGGTGAAATAAGCGCTTTATTTATATTGTTTATTATAAAACCGGGCACTAACGTTTCTTGCGGCATTGCCCATTCCTTATTCAGCGAAAAAATAGCTGAGCACGGTGCCACTTAAAATGCCGGTTTATTTATCGTCAAAAAAGTTGAAATAAACTCATGGGTATCTTCCTGAAATGCCTGATTTTTCATAATTTTCGGGAATTTATTAAGAATAATAATAAAAATTGTAGGGTATTTGCTTATTCATTCGGATACTAACAAAGTTAAGTACATTGTATTTTGACAAAAGAGGATTTTAAATATTTGTTCGATACCTACTTCGATTCGGTACGGGGTTACCTGTATTATAGAGGTGCGGGGCCGGATGATGCTTCAGACATAGCACAGGAGGTTTTTATGCGGCTTTGGGAGAAACAATTCGAGGTAGATAAAACAACAGCAAAACGTCTCCTCTATAAAATTGCCGGTGACATGTTTGTTAGTAAATATAGACGTGATGTATTGGAAATGAACTATATAGCTTCAATCCGTTATTACGGTAACGAGCCTTCGACAGAAGATATATTGAGTCACAAAGAGTTACTTGAAAAGTATAAAATCGCACTTAACAGTTTGAACGAAAAGCAACGAGCCGTATTTCTAATGTCGAGGATTGAGGGCTTGAAATACTGGGAAATTGCCGAACGTCTGGGCTTAAGTGTGAAAGCTGTAGAAAAACGAATGAGTGCAGCATTACAATTTTTGAAAAAATCATTATTATAACCAAACCCTATGATTATTAAACATACATATTCCGAAAAAGAAAATATCGTATTTTCGAAGGAAGTAGAAGATATCATTTCCAACACCCGACCTCAATGGATCAGGTCCAAAGAGGATATTTGGATGGAAATGGAAGCAAAACTGGATGCTAACCCAACCGGGAAGAAAGTTCAGCCCGTCCGGTATTTCCAACTGTTGAAATACGCGGCAGTAGCCTCGATCGCTTTATTGGTTTCATTTGCTGTTACAGCAACATTATATACAAAGAATGTGAAAACCGTGATAGCTGAAAAGAGTTTTCTTTTGCCGGACAATTCCAAGGTGGTGTTGCACGCCAATTCGTCGCTGAGCTACAAACCTTTGCTGTGGAAGTTCAGCCGGACAACAAAGCTAAACGGCGAAGCTTATTTTGAAGTGGAAAGCGGAAGTAGGTTCGAAGTTGTTTCTGAAAAGGCCAAAACGGTGGTTTTAGGAACACGATTTTTGGTAACGGCTCGCGAAAATGAATACCAGGTGAATTGCGAACATGGAAAAGTGATGCTTGTGGAGTTTGCCGAAAAAAACGAAGTTGTGATAACGACCGGTCAGAAAGCAAGGCTGAAGGCGGATAAACAGTTCGAAATTATTTCTCAGCATCACAACAATCCTACTGAGGTAACTCCGGAAGTAACTGTAGCCGTAGAAGAAAAAGATATGAACATCACGGAAGAAAAACCTGCCGTCATTCCAAAAGACGAAATGAAACCCGAACCGGAAAGGCAGAGAACGATGAGTCAGGAGAAAATTCAGTTGCAGGAGCCAACTCCGTTAAAAGTAGAACCGAATTTGTCGAATGAGCTAAAGGAAAATCATTTAAACGAAATTAAAAACTTACTAGACGAAGCGGAGACAAAACTGCAAACCGAAAATCAGGAACGCACGAATCTTCAAAATCGCCAGGGGGAAACAGCAGACAATAATGCGGAACCGGCTAAAAACCGATTCAGAAACTCACTGACCCAAAAGCAACTCGACATTCTGGAAGACAAAACGTTGAGCAGAACTGAAAGACAGAAAGCGTTCATTAAATCCCTTACAAACGAACAAAGACAATTGCTCAGGGATCAAAACACTGAAATAGAATTCGGCAAAGATGTTCACAAAGACGGAATAAAAGAGAACGTGAAAGATGAACAACGGAATCGTAAAAACCAGTTGTCCAACACTCCGGTTGAAAAAGAAGGTGGCGGAATGAGAAGAGAAGGCGGAAAACAATCTCCAAGATAAACCGCTGGAACCGCCTTTCAAAGTAAAAAAAGTATTTAATTGAAAAAATCTCAATAAAAAAGTAGGGTATTACAAGACTTGTTCGGTTATCTTATACAAAACGGAAACGAATTAATTATTAAAAACAAGAATTATGAAAACAAAATCAATCTTCGGAGTTTTATTTGTAGCTTTTCTTTTTTTAGCCGCAAATACATTTGCTCAAACCACACCTATAAGAG
The DNA here is from genome assembly GCA_028698105.1 of Petrimonas sp. Lineage (GTDB taxonomy): Bacteria > Bacteroidota > Bacteroidia > Bacteroidales > Dysgonomonadaceae > JAQVEB01. Next base: position 24,980 of record JAQVEB010000006.1, read on the forward strand.
CAAAAGACCAAACCAAAATTGAAAAAAAGGATCAATTGAAAGATCAGACCAAAGATCAAACTAAAGATCAACTGAAAGATCAGTTGAAAGACCATACAAGAGACCGCATTCACGATCCGCTTGAAGATGCTGACCAATTGCAACAGAGGGATCGGGATCGGTTACATTCAGCAACAGGGAATCAGGTAAATGCTGATATTCAGAGCATGGTAAATCAGAGAAATCGCGAACAATTCAAGAACTCTCTTACCCCCGAACAAATTGAATTGCTTCAAAACCAAACGATGACCAGAGCTGAAAAAAGAGAAGCCTTTATGAATTCTCTGTCGGAAGAACAACGCAATATGCTGAAATTGCAGTATAGAGATCAAAACCGGTTGAACAAAGGAGTTGCAACGCAAACCAAAGAACAGGTTAAGGAACAACAACGCAACCAAATCAGAGAACACCAGAATATATCTACCGGCAGCCAGCAACAGCAAATGCAGCAACAAATGCAGCAGCTTGGCGAAGGTGGTGGAAAAGGTGGCGGCATGAAAGGTGGCGGCAAATAAACCTTAATTATGAAAATTAAATTACTTTTGAAAGAGCTCACGCTCTTTCAAAAGTTTTTATTAAAGGTATTGGAATAACTGCCATACCGGAATAATTTTGAAACAGGGGATTAATTAAAACGCGTGTTCTCTCGTACGTTCGAATGAGCTATGTGACCATAATGTAAAAATCAATGAATAAACATATGAAAAAAGCATTCTTTATATTGTTCCTTCTATACGGTATTTCAGCCGCCGCTCAAACCGATAGAATTGACTCATTACTAAATGATTTGATATTTAGTGATGAAACTTTATTGTCTGAAATAATTAGTGAAAAGAAAGACTTTTTGTACGCAGGCCTTAATTACAATAATAAAACGTTCTTTGCAGGCAGAGAAATCGGTACCGACTTAGCGAATGTAAGTGGTCACGTTTATTATTTCAGCAAATACGGACTCTTTGCAGGAGCATCCGGAATATGGTACGACCAGCTTTCGCCCGGCTACACCACAACAATGCTGACGCTTGGATACGGCCTTTACCTGGATAAAAGCAAGCACTTCAGAGCCAGCGGTTCATACAGCCGTCTCATTTACAATTCCGACACCACAGCCATTTATCCCTATGAAAACAATGCCAACTTAACGCTTTCGTACCGAAAAGACTGGTATGGAGCACGTATCTCCAACAATTTGCTTTTCGGGAGTCAGACATTCTATACGCTCAGTCCGAGCGTTTTTGCCGGTTTTTATTTTTTAGATTTTGGGAAAAACAACCGTTTTTATTTCGGCCCTGAAATTTCGGGCTATTTTGCCAAAGAAACCATAAACCTTGCAACCACTCCCGAGGAAGTATTCGGCTTGTTAAACGTCCAGCTGTTTCTCCCCTTGAGTGTAAATTTGGGCAATTTTGAGCTGCAATTTGGATATTCGCTCAATTTCCCGTTTACGAAAGATAGCGCTGCCGATTATAAAGTAAGTTCAGGGTTTTCCGTGTCGGCATTTTACTTAATACCTTTGTAGAAATTTAAAGATCAACTGTATAAAAAATCCGCCAAGCGATGAAGCGTTTGGCGGATTTTTTTATTGGGAGACGATGGCTGTGCCTTCGTTCACGAAGTTACAAACTTCGTGTCCCGCTTGTGCTCGCGCGCTTTTGCAAAGCGTGTGTTACGAAGTAAACTCTTGCCTGCGGCACACACCGATTACCGCTCGAACCTGTGCGCTCGTTATGACGAGAAATCCGCGTAAGCGGGAAGGGTGTGATGAACGTTTACTATTTTAAAAAATAAATTGCTATCAACGCACCTATTGTGCTGACAATTATTGATGCCTGCCAAAAGTATATTCTCCCTCCTCCTAATTTTCACGTCTTTTTGCCAAATTCCTCTTTGTAATACACGTTGAGCGTTTTATAAAAAAGAAAATTTATGATCAAAAAAATTGCAGTTGCTATTGTTATTAACCAAATCTTGTCCATTTACCAAATTTTTGTAGTTTACATTTACAAATCGTTGCCAACATCTTCATTTATGCGATTTAATAATCAACCAAATTAATGGGCATTTACAAATGTTTTTCCCGTTCACAAAAATAGTCATTTTTTTGATTATCCGCAATACGTCTTAATAACCCTGCTTTTAGAGGCTGTGTAAAAATGAAAATTAGGTGTCTTTTTGTCACTCTGAACGCAGCTTTGCGGAGTGAAGAGTTTATAATTTATGACAAATAAAGATTCCTCCTATCGTCGGAATGACAAAATGATACTGTTGCGATGTTTCTTACACAGCCTGTTTAAAGCGGAGAACCCAGCAAACATGAACACCGGCTTTAGCCATGACTACTGAAAATTCTCAGCCTCGAAACATTGCGGATAAACTTTACGTCTTTGCCAAATAAAGCATTTTCACTATCTTTGTAGCCCAATAAAAATATAGGATAAATTACGATGTTTGAAAATTTAAGTGACAGGCTCGAAAGGTCGTTCAAGATACTGAAAGGTGAAGGAAGAATCACCGAAATTAACGTTGCTTCTACGCTAAAAGAAGTGCGCCGCGCGTTGCTCGATGCCGACGTGAACTATAAAACTGCCAAAGATTTCACCGAAACCGTCAAGGAGAAAGCGATGGGGCAAGACGTGCTTACCGCCGTGAAACCCGACCAGTTGATGGTTAAGATCGTCCACGACGAGTTGGCAACCCTCATGGGCGGTACCGCCACCGATATTAACATCAAGGGCAATCCGGCGATTATTCTGATGTCGGGGTTACAAGGTTCGGGTAAAACTACGTTTTCAGGAAAGCTGGCGAACATGCTCAAATCCAAGCGCGGCAAAAATCCGTTGTTGGTTGCCGGCGACGTATATCGTCCTGCGGCCATTGAGCAGTTGAAAGTGCTGGGCGAGCAAATCGGCGTGCCGGTGTATTCGGAAGAAGAGAACAAAAATCCGGTCAAGATCGCGCAAAACGCCATTCAATACGCCCGTCAGCACGGTAAAGACCTCGTGATCATTGACACGGCAGGACGTCTGGCCATTGACGAGCAGATGATGAACGAGATCACCGCCATCAAGAATGCCGTAAATCCGCAGGAAATCCTTTTCGTTGTGGATGCCATGACCGGACAGGATGCGGTGAACACCGCAAAAGAATTTAACGACAGGCTCGATTTCAACGGCGTCGTGCTTACCAAGCTGGACGGCGATACCCGCGGCGGAGCCGCGCTTTCCATTCGCTCGGTTGTGAACAAACCTATTAAGTTTGTGGGAACGGGCGAAAAGCTGGATGCGATTGATGTTTTCCATCCCGAACGTATGGCCGACCGTATTCTCGGCATGGGCGACATTGTTTCGCTGGTTGAGAAAGCGCAGGAACAATACGACGAAGAGGAAGCCCGTCGCCTACAGAAAAAGATCGCCAAAAATCAATTCGATTTCAACGATTTCATTTCCCAAATCCAGCAAATCAAAAAAATGGGTAACCTCAAGGATTTGGCATCCATGATACCCGGTGTTGGAAAACAGATCAAAGATCTGGATATTGACGACGATGCTTTCAGAGGCATCGAAGCCATCATCCGCTCAATGACGCCGAAAGAACGCACCAATCCCGAGATACTGAACGGCAGCCGCCGCGCACGCATCGCTTTGGGAAGCGGAACCAGTGTTCAGGAAGTGAACAAACTGCTCAAACAGTTCGACGAGACCCGCAAAATGATGCGTATGATGACTACCGGCGGCGGAAAAGCGATGATGAAAAATATGAGAAGAAGATAGTTGCGGGTTGTAGAGACGCAATGCTTGCGTCTCAAATAAAAAATATAATTATGCAGTTAATCGACGGAAAGGCCGTAGCCGCCCAAATAAAAAAAGAAATCGCGGAAGAAGTTACGCAACTTAGAGCCAACGGCGGAAAAACGCCACATTTGGCCGCCGTTCTCGTGGGACACGACGGAGGCAGCGAAACCTACGTGGCCAACAAGGTAAAAGCGTGCGAAGAAGTGGGTTTTAAATCCACGCTCATCCGTTATGAAGACGATGTTACGGAAGAGGAACTGCTCGCTTGCGTAGATCGGTTGAACAACGATGCCGATATTGACGGTTTCATCGTGCAACTGCCGTTGCCCAAACACATTTCGGAAGACAAAATCACCGAAGCCATCAATTACCGCAAAGATGTTGACGGCTTTCATCCCGTGAACGTAGGCCGCATGTCGCTCGGCATGCCGTGTTTTTTGTCGGCTACGCCGTCGGGAATCGTGGAATTGTTGAAACGATACGAAATTGAAACCCGTGGCAAGCATTGTGTTGTGCTGGGGCGGAGCAATATCGTAGGTAAACCTGTGGCGCAGCTCATGTTACAAAAAGCCTATCCCGGCGATTGCACCGTAACCGTTTGCCACAGCCGCACAAAAAACATCAAAGATATGTGTCTGCAAGCCGATATTATCATCGCTGCGCTGGGCGTTCCCGAATTTTTGAAAGGCGATATGGTAAAAGAAGGCGCTGTGGTTATTGACGTGGGCACAACACGTGTGCCGAGCGACAAAACCAAATCGGGGTTCAAATTGAAAGGCGATGTGGCATTCGACGAGGTTGCGCCCAAATGTTCGTACATCACTCCCGTTCCCGGAGGCGTTGGCCCAATGACCATTGTTTCATTGATGAAAAACACCTTATTGGCCGGGAAGAAACTGATATACAAATAACGGGGGCGAAAGAACTTTCGGGAACAGTTATTTGTTAATACATCGGAAAATTAATTTTATACCCTTAACTGATGAAATATTTTTTTGTGCCGCTGGTAAGCATCTCATTGCTTGCGATGGCATGCACCAACAACAAAAGCGGGAATAGCGCAGCTCGAACCGACTCGGTGGCAACACTTGTTCCGGCAACGGAAAAACTTTGTTTTTTAGGAACGGCAGACCGGGATTCCGTGAGACTGGAACTGAAACGCACCGGCAGTGATTTCAACGGATTTCTGTTTTACGACCGTTATGAGAGCGATAGTTCCATCGGAGAATACAACGGCAAGGTTTCGGGCGATACGCTGAAAGGTGTATTCAATTTTATGTCGGAAGGAATGATATCCAACGTGGATAAATACTTTCTGATGAAAGACGGAAACTTGTTGGAAGGAATCGGCCCGCTCACCGAAAAAGATTCCATTTCGCTGGTTTTTACCGATACGGCTCGGGTGAAGTTCGGCGAAAGTTATATCCTCCAACCGGCAACTTGCGCGGATGAATTTATTTCCCGCCAAAACAGGGAGTTCTACTATAAGCTGAAAACAAACAAATAACCAACTTTAGCTCATTTTTTATACCCACTTCATTTCCTTATCTTATGAAACAATTATTTTTCGCACTTGCGCTTGTGATGGCAGTTTCGTGTACCTCTAAAAAAGGAGGCGAAACATCCCAAACGGTTGATTCCACGGCGCTTACAACTCCGAAAACGGAGTATCTGTCTTACGTAGGTTCAATAAAACGAGACACCGTTAAACTGGAACTGGAACGCACCGGCGATAATTTTAAGGGCTTTTTGTTCTATAAGCTACGCAACGCCGAAAACTCGCAGGGCGAATACAAAGGCACTATTTCGGGCGATACGCTGAAAGGCGTTTACCGGTTCATGTCCAAAGGATTTGTTTCCAACATTGACAAATACTTTCTGTTGAAGAACAATAAACTGCTGGAAGGCTCCGGCGCGTTTATGATGGTTGACGACACAACACTGACGTTCAGAGAGAACGAACGCGTTATCTTCGGCGACAGTTACGTTCTTTCTCCGGTTGAGTACTCTCCCACCCTCATCCCGCAAACAGAAAAGGACGTTTATTACGGACAGAATCAGTAATAAAAAAATCCCGGGATTTTTTATTTGTTTTTCGGCCATTCGCTACCAAACCTTCACCAATTCCTTGAATGTTTGAACGGAAGGATCGTTTTTGCCTTTTTCTGTAGTATTGTTCATCCCGTCTATAAACGTGCGTGCATCGCTCCAGAAGGTATGCATGATGCCTGCATATCGCGGCCGCATTTCGTCCGAAGCGTTTTCACGCAGCATCTTCATCATCGCAGCCTCCTTTACGGCAACATCGGGTATTCTCCAGGGACAAATAATCACATCGAAACCTTTGGCAGCAAAAAGCACTGGTGTTGGATGCGGTTTTTCGTAATGCCAGTCGTTGATCACCACGTCTTTGGGAATAAGATCAATAGCCCGGTGTGTATTGTTGTAACTGCCTTCCCACAAACCGATACCGGTTGTTTTTCCATCAATCAGCCGGTCGCCCCAAATCCATAGCTCCTTGCCGTTATCGGCTAAATGGTTGCGAATTTTCGTTACTTCGCCCGCGAACAGAACAGCAGGGTCTTCACCTTTGCACCGGGGACAATCGGGATGCGCAATGTAGAACACTTCGTCCATTCCCGCGTGAAACGCATCCGATTCAAACGCCTGCACAATTTCATCCACTACCTCGAATACAACATCGTGCACTTCTGGATGCTGCGGACAGTAACTTTTACAGTACAATCCGTCGGCATTCGGCCATTTATAATCTTTCGGCAGTTTAATGGACGGGGTCTCATCGAATTGCGGATAAACTTCCAACAACTTGCCTGTCTGGCTTGCCCACGATTGATGCCCTAATAAATTCACCTGCGGGATCACCCTAATATTGTGCCGCTTGCAAGCGGCCACAATTTTTTTCACATCGGCTTCCGATAACGGGTTATCGGCTCTCAGCTCGGGATGCGATTTGTATTCGTAGCGGTAATCAATGCGCAGCACCAACGTGTTCACGCTGTCGGGCGCTAGTTTTTCGTCAATCAGTTTCACAAATGCGGGAACATCGTCCTTAGCCGGTGCACCTAAGCATAATCCCCTTACGGTGAGAGGTCTTTCGGCATAAATCACCAGTGAAACAAACAGAAGACAACAGAGTAAAAAAAATGATTTTGTTTTCATTTGCATTGTAAGAAACTGTTTTGAATTTTACGAATCTTGTTTTTTAACTATTTTTCTGATTCTTTCAGACTGTTTTTTGCCCTTTTTTGCGTCTTTGAATTTTCCTTTCTTCCAAATAGCCCGCTATTTGATTCGTA
>JAQVEB010000150.1 GCA_028698105.1 Petrimonas sp.
CCATCCCCATCAGTTCCGCTTTGTTAAGCGCGTCGAGGTTCTCCTGTGTAGCAGCCGCATAAGTCACGCGTCCATCATGCACAGTAGGGCCGCTCTGGTCCACCGTCTCGGCGTTCGGTTTAATGATATCGCCGCAGATTTCGCCCACCACTTCCAGCACTTTGTCGTAGCTGTCCATGGCGTCTTCGAAATCCATTGGAGCATAATCATACGCATCTTTATCGGCGTAATTTCTTTCTTTCAGTTCAACAATACGTTTCATCAGCGGGTGTTGCAGATGATGTTTGAATTGCGGTGTATCGGTGTAAAAGTTGGGCATTTTTTGTTTAGTTTTAAGCCCCTTCCCTAACCCTCCCCGAAAGGGAGGGAACAGAGGGCTGTGTTTATTTTAGATATATGTTGAAAAATCCACACACTCTCTCCCCTTTTGGGGGGAGCCGGAGGGGGCTTTTATTTTGAATTTTTCTTATAATACTTGATCATTTTCGGGATCACTTTTTCGATTTCGCCGGTTATCACGTAATCGGCGATCGTGTTGATGGGCGCGTTGGGATCGTTGTTGATGGAGATGATCAGCGAACTGTCCTGCATGCCGGCAATGTGTTGTATTTGTCCCGATATACCGCAGGCGATATACACTTTTGGGCGCACGGTTACACCGGTTTGTCCCACCTGGCGCTCATGTTCTGCGAAACCGGCGTCCACCGCCGCGCGCGATGCGCCCACTTCGGCGCCGAGCACATTGGCCAAATCGTATAGGAGTTGGAAATTCTCCTTCGACCCTACTCCATATCCGCCGGATACGATAATGGGCGAATTTTTGATGTTCACTTTCGATTTTTCGATGTGACGGTCGAGAATGGTGATCACAAAATCCTCGTCTTTCACGTAATCCTTTACATCGTGTTCCACCAGTTCGCCTTTATATTCGGGATCGAGAATCTCTTTTTTCATCACCCCTTCGCGCACAGTCGCCATTTGCGGGCGGCAATCGGGATTGATGATCCATGCCACGATATTTCCGCCGAAGGCGGGACGGATCTGATACAACAGGTTTTCGTAGGTTTTCCCCGCTTTTTTATCTTCGTGATTGCCGATTTCCAACGAGGTACAATCGGCGGTAAGTCCGCTACCGAGCGCCGATGAAACGCGCGGGCCCAGGTCGCGGCCGATAATGGTTGCGCCCATCAGGCAGATTTGTGGTTTTTCTTCTTTGAAAAGATTTACCAGAATGGATGTGTGCGGCAACGTGGTGTACGGCGACAAGCGTTCATCATTGAAAACGTGCAACGCATCCACACCATACGGAAATACCTGTTTCCCTACGGTATCCAGTTTTCCGCCGGCTGCAATGGCTTCGAGCTTGCACCCGAGTTGATTTGCCAATGAGCGTCCTTTGGTAAGCAGTTCCAGGCTTACATCGGCAACCGTGCCTTCGTCAATTTCTAAATATACAAATATATTGTTCATTGTTCTTATTTTTGTCAGAATTTAAGAAATAAGAAGTTTCAGAATTAAGAAGAGTCTTCAACACCTCATAACTCAAAACTCATAACTTCCAGCTATCCTATTGTATGGTTTTGGATTAATTCTCTCATCAGTTCGTCAATTTCTTCATCGGAGCCCGACAGACGTTTGCTTTCTTTGGCCTGAAAAACAACGTTCTCGATCTTCTTCACTTTCGTGGGCGAACCCGAAAGGCCGCACTGAACCACATCGGCGTTCACATCGGCAACGCTCCACTCGGTAAGGTTAAGGTACGGACGCATATCGTAGATGTCAATATAATCAATATTCTCTGCCTGACGTTCCGTAACGGTTTTGGCATGTTTGTACTTTTGGAGCAACTTGGCGTTGCGCGGCCGGCACGCGCGTGCCGAACCGTTCACGGTTATTACCGTCGGAAGCGGACACTCCACAATTTCTACGCCGTTTTCCAACCGGCGCTTAACGCGTATCTTGTCCGCGTTTATTTCCTCAACGGCCTCGGCGTAAGTTACTTGCGGAATACCGAGTTTTTCGGCCACCTGCGGGCCTACCTGTGCCGTATCGCCGTCAATAGCCTGACGGCCGGAGATAATGAGATCAAAATCACCGATCTTGCGAACCGCCATGGATAAGGCGTACGATGTTGCCAGCGTATCGGCACCCGCAAAGGCTCTGTCCGTAAGCAACACACCGTCGTCGGCGCCGCGAAACATGCCTTCGCGCAGAATATCGGCAGCGCGCCCCGGGCCCATAGTCAAAACCGTGATCCGCGATCCGGGGAATTGGTCTTTAATTGCCAGCGCCTGTTCCAGGGCATTCAAATCTTCCGGATTAAAAATTGCGGGCAATGCCGCCCTGTTAACCGTTCCATCGGCCTTCATCGCATCTTTACCCACGTTGCGTGTATCGGGTACCTGCTTGGCCAGTACAATGATATTAAAAGTCATTTTTTCTTATCTGATTTTTTGATGTATTTGGGTGCCGCAAATTTACGGAAAGAAATCAGCCCGACCAACAATTTTCATAAAAACTATCGAAGAAATTGCACAAAAAGAGCGTTTTTGTGTAAAAGAGTTATTCTCCTAAACAAAATAACCCCAAGATTAAACAATTTTATTTTTCAATTGTCTATTACTATGCGGCGTTGTTTTACCGGAGAAAATATTATTATCCGAAAAATACACGTCGTAACAAAAGTTTTTCCTATTTTTGAAAGGCCAAATAAAAAAGTACATAAAACCAACTTCACACCGAATATGAAAAAATTATCTCTTTTTGCTTTTGCAATGCTTTCGCTTATTTTTTTGGGCGGATGCGCGGGCATCCAACTCATGACCATAGAAACGCAGGAACCGGCACAGGTTACGCTACCGGCCAATGTGCGTTCGATACTTATTGTAGATAACGTGGTTGAACAACCCAATGACGTGGGACACAACAAAAAATCGCTTGGCAAAAGAGATTACGATCGCGTGAAAGCAAGCGCCGACAGCATTTCAACATATTACACCGAAGCCCTAACCCAGTTCCTCTCGGAAGAGAATTACTTCGATCGCGTGTTGTTATACGACAAACCGCTTCGCAGCGACAATAATTTCTGGGAAGAACAACCGCTGACTCCCGAAAAAATGAACGAACTCCGGCGCGAAACCAATACCGATGCCGTTATCTCGCTCGATAAACTGATCCTGCAAACCGATTGGACCGATTTTTTCATGCAGGAAGGATACATGTATGCCAACATGACCGGTAAAATACATTCCATTTTGCGTGCTTATTTGCCAACGATGGAAGGCCACATACCTGCCGTGCAATTTACCGACAGCATGCGCTGGGAAGGATTTGATATACGCGATGAAGGAGCCTATGCCGACATGATCATTCCCACGCCCGAACAAGCAATGAAACAACTGGCAGTTTTCGCCGCCGAAAAAATGACCAACGTTTTCGCACCGCATTGGGAAATGCAGAACCGGTGGTATTATACCTTGCCAAGCGCAGCGATGCGCGACGGTGAAGCCTTGGCCAAGGATAAAAACTGGACACAAGCAATTGAAAAATGGACTGCGTTTTACAGGAGTGAAAACAACAAATTGAAGAAAGCAAAAGCAGCTACTAACATCGCGCTGGGATACGAAATGCTCGGGCAAATGGATACGGCTTACGAATGGATTACCATATCCAAACAACTTTTCGACGAATCCACCACCCCCGGATCACTCGACAGAAAACGCGTCGAGCTATATATGAACGAAATTGCCCGCAGACGCGATAATTCGAATAAACTAAACATGCAGACCGGACAATAAGTAGCTAATTTACATTATTTTTCGATATATTCGTCAAAAAAAACAGCCATCCGCATGCTGCATTTTAAAAATTATATTACCTTTGTCATGAAATCTTCAAAATAAAGATGAAAACATCCCACTGTTTTCAATACAAACGTTGATTACATTTTCAAATTAAACTATATTGTTGTGTTTTGTTAATTTTGAGCAGGCTCAAAAACAGGACACTATGAATATATCCATACAATTTTTAAACCATACGGAAAAATCAATACATTTTTAAATGGCTTATAACATTATTGAGCTTAACGAAAAGCTTACCACAGAGTTGCGTGCTCTTGCTAAAGAGATGGGCATAAGGCGCCCTGATGCATACAAAAAAGAAGAATTGATCTATAAAATTCTTGATGAGCAGGCTATTGCCGAAACAAAAAAAATGAAACCGGCTCCTTCGGCAAAACAACATAACCCAAAACAGGAGAAAAAACAACAACCCAAAACTTCCGAAAAAAAGGACAACGCACCTAAACCAAACGCGCCAAAACCAAAAGAAGAAGTTAAAAAAGAGGCTGAAAAAATTCCGGCTCCCGTAAAAAAAGAAGAACCGCGAAAGGAAGAACAAAAAAAAGAAGAAAAAAAATCACCTCCACCCGTTATACAAAAAGAGGTAAAAAAAGTGGAAACTCCACCAAAACCAACAGAGAAACCGGTTGAAAACGAGAAGAAAACCGACGAACCGGCAACCGTAAAACAACCGATGAGACCCACACAACTTGTTTTCAGGTCGTCAAAGCATCGCGATGAAGAAAAACACGGAACACCGGCAGTCACTCTTCCTCCCGTTGTTGCCGAAGACGTGCCGGAAGAAACGCCGGAAAATACAAAAGAAATCAAGAACGAGAAACTATCCTTGCAGGATTTAATATCTCCCTCGCCGTTACAACCCAGGCCACAACCCCAGCAAAAGACTCAGCCACAACCGAGTGCTACAAACGCTCCGGCTCAGAATAACAATCAACCGAAAGAAAAAGAACCGGCTTTCGATTTCGACGGAATATTGATCGCATCCGGCGTACTGGAAATTATGTCCGACGGTTACGGCTTTCTGCGCTCATCCGATTACAACTACATGTCGTCTCCCGACGATATCTACGTATCGCAATCACAAATCCGTTTGTTCGGATTAAAGACGGGCGATGTGGTTGAAGGCCCGATTCGTCCGCCCAAAGAAGGCGAAAAGTTTTTCCCGTTGGTAAAAGTGGATCGCATAAACGGCCGCAAACCCGACGAAGTACGCGACCGCGTACCGTTCGACCACCTGAAACCGTTGTTTCCGAACGAGAAATTCAATCTCACCAGCGGGCACAACGATAATTTATCGTGTCGTGTAGTGGATATGTTCTCTCCCATCGGAAAAGGCCAGCGCGGGTTGATCGTAGCACAACCCAAAACGGGTAAAACAATGTTGCTGAAAGATATAGCCAACGCCATCGCCGATAATCATCCCGAAGTATATATGATCATTTTGCTGATTGACGAACGCCCCGAGGAAGTTACCGACATGGAGCGAAGCGTAAAAGCGGAAGTGATCGCCTCTACCTTCGACGAACCGGCCGACCGCCATGTGAAGATCGCCGAGATCGTGCTCAACAAGGCTCGCCGCCTGGTGGAATGCGGTCACGACGTGGTGATCCTGCTCGATTCCATTACGCGCCTGGCGCGTGCCTACAATACCGTGCAGCCGGCGTCGGGCAAAGTGCTTTCGGGTGGTGTGGACGCCAATGCGCTGCACAAACCCAAACGCTTCTTCGGCGCTGCGCGTAACATCGAAGACGGCGGTTCGCTCACCATCATCGCCACGGCATTGACCGAGACCGGTTCAAAAATGGACGATGTGATATTCGAAGAATTCAAGGGAACAGGCAATATGGAGCTCCAACTGGATCGCAAGCTCTCCAACAAGCGTATTTTCCCATCGGTGGATATTGTGGCTTCTAGTACCCGTCGCGACGATCTGTTGCTATCGGAAGATGTGCTTAACCGTATGTGGATTTTGCGTAACTTCCTCTCCGATATGAATCCGGTGGAAGCGATGGAATTTCTGCTCACGCGATTAAGACGCACCAGAAACAACGAAGAGTTCCTGATCTCGATGAACGATTGAAGTCGGGAGAAAAAACAATAAAAACAAAGCGCAGTCGAAAACTTATCGGTTGCGCTTTTTTATTGATTGCCGGTTGCTTGTAAACTGTTCGATTTCACAACCAGATATCTTCGGGATACGTTACCTCCTCCAGAAAAAGCGCATGCCCAGGCACCGAATCACCGGCTACGGCGCGGTCTTTGGTTTCGATGATGCGGCGCAATCCGCGCTCGTCGAGCCGTCCCCTACCCGCTTCCAGCAATGTTCCTACAATGGCGCGCACCATGTTCCGAAGAAAACGGTCGGCGCGGATGGTGAACACAAAATCGTGCTCTCCCACTTGCTCCCAACGGGCAAACTCAACCGTGCAGTTGTTGGTTTTTACATCGGTATGCAGCTTGCTGAAACTCGTAAAATCGGTATATTCTTTCAGTATCTCCGCCAACGTGTTCATCAGTTTCATATCGGGTTCGAAGAAAACGCGATATTTCAGTTCATTCAGAAACGGGTCTTTTTCGGTAGTAACATAGTATTTATAGGTTCGTGAAGTAGCGCTGAAACGCGCATGAGCATCTGGTTTCACCCCACGAATAGCGGATACGGCAATATCGGCAGGAAGAAAACTGTTCAGTTTATATGTGAGGTCTTGCGGGTTGTACGGTTCGCCGTTGAAATCGAAATGCGCAACCATCATTCGCGCATGAACACCCGCATCGGTACGCCCTGCGCCCACAATTTCAATTTCCTGACGCAGAATGGTTGATAATGCTTCCTGCAACGTTTGCTGCACACTCATGCCGTTTGGCTGAATTTGCCAGCCTACGTAATTTTTACCGTTATATGCGAGAGTGATAAAATAGCGGGACATTGGGTTTAATAATAAACGGGATTTTCCACATAGCTGTCGGGCGCTAAGGCCGCTCCGGCAACGATCAACCCGATAAGGCTGATCCATCCTATTGTTTTACCGGCCGAGTTGATTTCGGATGTATAAAACGTGTCTCCCCTGTTTTTTACAAAATTCATTAAAACAGCGTCTTGTGAAACGGTTTTGAACGCACTGGAGATATAAAACAGATTCTCGAAGACTGTCTCGAATTTGTCGCGGTCGTTTACGATAGTGAGGTATGTGCGAAATACCAACGGAGAATTTGCAGGATCAAATACTTTTCCCCTCACTTCAGTGCCGCCCACATTTATCTTATCGTAGGCGGAGTTGGGCAATTTCATATTGTAAACATCGTATAACGCAATGGGTGAATGAGCGGCGTGTGAGTGTGGTGGAACGAAGAGCGTATTCTGGGGTTTAGTTACGTACATACCATCCGCTCCTTCCACAACCTGATTGTTATTTGAGAACTGATATGTTGTTGCGTGTCTCGGTGTGCTCCTGTTTTGCACGGCAAAATCTTCGGTAACCAACACCGATTTGTTCCAATTCACAAAAACAGGGTCGTCAGACTCGTTAAAGATGTCGAAAACCACATCGCCGTTAAAATTCACAAACGAATAGGTAACCACTACGTCGTTTTTTCCGGTA
>JAQVEB010000151.1 GCA_028698105.1 Petrimonas sp.
CGGGAAAACCGGGATTATATAAATTGATCTCTACCGGAAAAAATTTGAATATCGTGGAATCGCTTGCCGACGGAAAACGCATTCCGGTTTACATGACCGAAAAAGTGGTGGCGCTCAGCGATGTTTGCATCTACACAGACGAAGGCGATGTGCCCTTGAAAGATGTGCTGGCAAAGATAAAGGAAAAAGAAAACAGCAAAGCGGTTGCGCTTGATAATAAGACTCAGAACAACGACTTTTTTTCCTATTTCGCAGTAATCCTTCCCGAGTACGACAGGGAAAGGGTTTACGCCTCCGATATCAGGAAACTGATGAGTTGGTATAATATCCTCGTTGAGCATAACATTGATTTTGAGTCGGTTGAAAAAGAAGAAACCGATGACACGGCCGAAGAAACGCCCAAAGCGGAAGTGAAAGAGAAGAAACCGGAACCCAAACAGAAAAAAACAAGTACAGGGGGCGCCAAAGCCGATACCAAGGCTAAGAAAGCCGAAACTCACTCCCGCACCAAACACTAAAAAACTCGTTTTCTCTATCCATTTTATAAAAAAACGCCCGATTTGGACAAAAAAAACCTCCTCACGCGAACGCTTGCCGGCATTGTTTACATCGCTGTACTGTTGTTGGGTATATTTGGCGGCAAACATGCGTTTATGGCTGTTTTTGGCGTGGTTACGGCTATTGCGCTGTATGAGTTTTACCGAATGGTGGAAAACGAAACCACACACGCCATCAGCAAAATATTCAACATTGTGTTTGGCGTGCTCATTTTTTTTTCGGCCTACTTGTTTCTCGAAGACGTCATCAAATATGTTTTTCCGGCAACCGTTTTGGCCTATCTGCTCGCGCTTTTCGTATCGGGGATCGTGCTGAACCGGAACGATATTCTGCAGTCCATCATTTTTTCCGTTTTCGGACAGATATACATCACGTTGCCCTTTAGCCTGTTGCTGCTGCTTTCCTATCACTACACGCACACCGATAACGAATACCACAATGTGTTGATGTTGGCAATTTTCGTGTTTATCTGGGTAAACGATTCGTTTGCGTACCTCGTGGGATCGCTTTTCGGAAAACACAAGCTCATCCAACGCATCTCGCCGAAGAAATCGGTAGAGGGATTTGTGGGAGGAATTATTTTCACTATAGCCGCGGGATTGATCTTCGCGCATTTCACTCCGGGCTATTCCACCGGTTTTTGGATCGGATACGCGTTGGTGGTCTCGCTGTTCGGAACAATCGGCGATTTGTTTGAATCGCTCATAAAACGCACTTTCGGGGTGAAGGATGCCGGACACATCATCCCCGGCCATGGCGGCATTCTTGATCGCATTGACAGTCTGCTCATCGTTATTCCCGCCATCTATCTCTACCTGATGATCTTCATGGACATTCTTCCCTTTGCCTGACATAGCCGGCCTGCTCTCCACGATAATTGTTTTGTCGCCTGAAAATAAACAGCCTTTTGACATGCTGCATCACCCTATTTCGTTATTTTTTATATGATTATCCGCATAATGTCCTACATCAATTGCCACGTCCCTTTACAGGCTGTGTAAAAAATACGATGTCGGTTTCATTTTTGTCATGTTGAACGAAGTGAAACATCTATATTGTCAAGCTGATTAGATTCTTCATTTCGCTAAAGCTCCATTCAGAATGACAATTTGATAGTTCGTTTTACTTTTTACACAGCCTCCTTTAGGGCGTGGTTTTTGAGATACAGAGCAGATAGGCTTTAGCCGAAATTTATACTATTATTGGGCTAAAGCCCGTAATTCTTAGACATCATTATCCCACGACTTAAAAGTCTTGGCAATAGATAAAGCCGTTAGGACACTTTGCGGATAATCATTTTTTTTATTGAACAAAAAAACGCTGATTACGTTTATATTATAGAAATTACTCCGAAGATATTTAAAGGCTGATAACCATAAAATTAGGCAAACGGAATAAAAACGTTATTAAAATTTTATAGACGATGAACAAGAAAGTAATCGGAACGAACGCCGGCATTATTTGGAATCTGTTGAATGATCATCAGAAGTGGGATATTTGTGAGTTAAAGGAAGCATCGGGTTTAACGGAAGCCGAAATTTATTCGGCTATCGGATGGTTGGCACGGGAAAATAAGATCGAAATTGAAAAAGGGCCGGACGACGAAGAATGTTATTATCTCGTTATCGAATATTATTTTTAACCATCTACGCTCACCTACACAAAAAACAGAAAAGTCCGAAGCAGCATTGTTTCGGACTTTTTTTTAAAAAACATCCGTTCCTGCAACGTTTTACCTTCGGAATTCGTCAATAAAGATAAATGCGAAGATATGATGAAAAAAAGAACGTTTTTATTGTTTGTGCTATCGGTTGTGGTTTTAACCTCTTGCAACAGGATAGACTCCAATCTCACAGGCGATTGGAAACTCACCGAAAGTAATTACCGGATAACAGCACAGGAAGACTTCACTTTCGTGAACGTATCGGGTACACCGTGGCACGGAAAAGTAAGGCTGAATAACCTGAATTTGAATCCCGATCTCTTTTCATACCACACCGATAACGTTTGGGGATTAAATCATTTATTTTCCCCTGAGGTATGTTTTTTGTTTACCACACCAAATACGATAGAAATTATTTACACCGATAAGGAGAAAACCTATGTGTTAGACGCTCCGTACACGTTCGATATTTCCAAAGGAATTTTTAAAGCAGAGGGAACGGCTGTGAGCGGTAACAACCAAACGCTTCCTGTGTCGGTAGATATGACGATGCCTCAGGTAACATTAAAAAAGGGCGAACAACTATTGGTTAAGGACTTTTTCAGAGAAATTCCGTACGAGAACATAAATCTTCGCGATGGCGGAAAATTAAACACCGATTACCTGGTTGGGGACATTTTATACCGACTGTCCGGAAAATGGCGCGTGAATAACAACGAAATTACCATTTCGCTGAAAGAATATCCCACCCGCACGTATCAATATCAACAAAACGGTAACACCTTATTGCTTGGCAAAGAGAAAATTACAGGGGATGAACTCCCGTATTTTATTCGTCCATTCAGCAGTAAGATAAGTCGGGTTGAATATATCGCGACTTATCGTCGGGAATAAGCACCTCGAATAGATCACTGCGTGATTTTTTTAGAAACGCCACCGAATGCCTCATTCGGTTTAAGACCCTGAGAATATTTTCGTAAACAAAAAAACCTTTCGAAACGCGGACTGCAACCGAAAGGTTTTTTAAATGAATGTATATCGTTTGGATAAGTTTACATTATCCCTTTTTGACGCAGGCGTTGTTGCCATTTCCATGCCGAAGCCATCGTATCTTCAATGGTTTCCACGGCTTTCCAGCCGAGCACGTTGTTGGCATGATCGGGGTTAGCCCAGATTTGTTCGATATCGCCTTCGCGACGGCCTACGATTTTGTAATTCAGCGGCTTGCCCGACACTTTCTCAAAAACCTTTATCAGCTCCAGTACCGATACGCCATTGCCCGTTCCCAGGTTGAAAATTTCGACTTTTTCGTCCGATTTATCTTCCAGCATGCGCGCAATAGCGATTACGTGCGCTTTTGCCAAATCAACCACGTTAATAAAATCGCGGATGCAGGAACCGTCGGGCGTGTTGTAATCGTCGCCGAAAACGCTTAACTCTTTGCGAATTCCGATCCCCGTTTGGGTGATATACGGTACCAGATTCTGCGGAACACCCAGCGGCAACTCGCCTATTTCGGCCGAAGGATGCGACCCAATGGGGTTGAAATAGCGCAAAATAATGCTCTTGATGTCCGCTCCGGAGTGAACGTAATCCAAAATAATCTCTTCGTTGATTTGCTTGGTGTTGCCGTAAGGCGACGTCGCCGGTTTAATGGGCGCATTTTCGTCAATGGGATTATTGTCCGGTTCGCCGTAAACCGTGCACGATGAAGAGAAAACGATACCTTTCACCTTGTTTTCGGGCATCAACTGCAATAAATTCAGCAACGAAACAATGTTGTTACGGTAATACATCAACGGTTTGTGCACCGATTCGCCCACCGCTTTGCTTGCAGCAAAATGAATGATGCCTTCTATTCCCTGATGCCGCTTAAACAAGGCTTTCATTGCCGGAAGATCGGTACAATCCAATTTTTCGAATTTGGGGCGTATGCCCGAAATATGCGTGATACCTTCGATAACTTCGGCATTTGAATTGGAAAGGTTATCAACGATAATCACTTCATAACCTGCTTGTTGAAGCTCAACCACCGTGTGTGAACCGATGTATCCGGTTCCCCCGGTCACTAAAATTTTTTTAGCCATAGATTTATTTTAAGATGTGTTGTTTCGCTTTTTTACAAAATTAATAAATTTGCGGATATTGGCTTTCATTTTTTTAATGAAAACCGCTTACTTTTGTAAAAATAATCGCTGTAACGCGATTACCAAACGAAAATTATTCATCAATCTATGTACGACTTGACCGAACTGCAAAAGAAAGCTGCGCTGAAAACCCCGGAATGGAAACGTTATCTCGCAAAAAATAAACAACGGCTGGCCAGGATGGATAAGGAAATTCTGCAGCTAAACGAAGAGGCATGCGCCGCAATAGACTGTTTGCCATGCGGCAATTGCTGCCGCAGCCTCGGGCCGATGATCCTAACGAAAGATATTGACGCCATGGGCAAAGCACTGCGCATGAAACCGGCGGACGTGATCGAACGCTATCTGCGCACCGACGAAGACGGCGACCGCGTTTTCAAATCCATGCCCTGCCCGTTTCTGGGAGCGGATAATTACTGCGCCATCTACGAAAACAGGCCGAAGGCCTGTAAAGAATATCCGCATACGGATCGGAAAAAGTTCTATCAGATATACGCGCTTTCCATGAAAAATGCGGCTGTGTGCCCCATCGTTTTCCGCGTTTTGGATAAGTTGCAGGAGTTGTAAACCGAAAAATCGTCTTCGTTCATTGAAAAAAATGAAAAGAAGCGTATCTTTGTATAATTTCATTATTTACGCTTTATGATACGGTTGCGTTTCATTCGTACTCTTTTCCTCGCGTTGTTCATTCTGCTGTTATCGGGCTGCGGCGCGCAACGGCACGCTCAGGGCGATGCAGCGCCTAAAGCTGTTTTCGACAACACGCGCGATACGTTTACCCTCGATATGGAAAATACGCTGTTTGATGTAACCAATCAGTTTTTTCTGGAAGTGGATTCCGTTGTTTCCGATTCGCGCTGCCCGAAAGGCGTGGAATGCATTTGGGAAGGTAACGCCGAAGTGCGTCTGCAT
This sequence comes from Petrimonas sp., assembly GCA_028698105.1. Classification (GTDB taxonomy): domain Bacteria; phylum Bacteroidota; class Bacteroidia; order Bacteroidales; family Dysgonomonadaceae; genus JAQVEB01. Next base: position 5,281 of record JAQVEB010000151.1, read on the forward strand.
CTGAAAATGAACAATTCCGCAACGCATTTACTAACGTTGAACACCAATCCCCGATTTGGGCAGGACACTACCATTAATCACGTAAATTTCAGATTATTGGAATTAAACCCCTATCCGGTAGCCAACAAAAAGGCACCATATTACAACTACGAAGTTAAGATGGCCGTGGAGCGCAATAAATTTCCGTAAGAAATTAATTTTCGTCGAAAAAAATGGAATACCAATTGAAGACATATTACAACAAGGAGAATCTCCCCGAAATGGAGGACGTAAGGTTCTTTCACTACACCTCGGGGTTCGATTGGTATAAAGACATTTCGCATTATAAACCGCTGATGATTGTCGCCTTCGACGGCGAAAAGCCGGTTGCCTGCATGTTCGCACTTGTTATGCGGATAAACCGGTTTCTCTACGGATCGGTTTTCAAACGGTGCTACGTATCGCAACAACCGGCTTTTTTCGATGAAAATATTCCTCAGGATGAATTGTTTTATGCTTTTGTGGAAAAATTGCTGCAAGAAGTAAAGAGGCAGGTTTTTTATATCCAGTTTCGTCATCTGGGCAATCCCATCTTCGGGTACAAGGCATTCAGGGAACATCATTTTTACTCGATAAAGTGGATAAACATCTGCAATTCGTTGCAACGGAAACGAAAAATATGGGATCAGCTTTCTTCCACACGCAAAAATCAGATCAATAAAGCCATCCGAAAAGGCGTTATCACCACAGAATTCACCTCGGAGGAAATGCTGCCCGACCTGTACAAATACATTGAAAGGCAAAAAGACTGGAGAATAACCGATCGGTTTCCGCCGTATCAGTACTTCGATAATTTTTTCAGATACTACATTCGGAAAGGCAAAGGCAAAATTCTTTTGTGCAAGCACAAAAACAAAATCATCGGCGGTGTTATTCTCGGGTTTGAAGAAAGTACCGTTTATTGCCTGTATTATTGGGGCAATCAGCATATTTACAAGAACCTGCATCCGTCCATTTTTAGTATTTGGTCTGCAATGGACTTCGCGGAAAAAGGAGGATACACACATTTCGATTTTATGGACTCCGGTTTCTTCCACGAAAAAGCAGGGAAAACGCGTTTTCTGCTGCAATTCGGAGGCAAGCAAAAGGCTACCAGGCGTTGGCACCGGTTCAACTGGCCACTAATAAACTTTTTTGCAAAAAAAATATATGACTGATTGTCAAAGTATTACGTAATAGACAAAATACTTTCCACTGAATATAACTCAATTTATTCAGCGATGGATTCGGCATTAATGAACGTAAAAAATAAACCAAAACACCGATAAAACGGCTTCGTAATATTAAAAAAGATTAAAAAAGGGGATTTTAAGGCTGAAATATTTGGAGATATAATAATAGGACACTATATTTGCAACGTGTTTTTCATGGTATTAGATTTAAGGTTAACAATGAAGATTGGTTGTCGTGAGACAACCATTCCTTTTTTATATAGGTACCTCTCACAAATCTACTGATATTTCTCCCACAATCCGGTATGAACAATTTCTTTGGTCTGCTCTATAAGGGCGGGAATATCGTTTTCGGCTAAATTTTTCGTGCAAAGCGGTTCGTGGATAACCAATTCCAGTTTTCCGGGGCGAATGAGCCGAGTGCCGCGCCTGAGCACATTGTAAGGCCCGTTAATGGTGAGCGGAACGATGGGCAGTTTCATATCATAGGCAACCTGATAGGCGCCGCGTTTAAATCGTTGCAACTTTCCATCCAACGTTCTTGCGCCTTCGGGAAACATCATCATTGACACGCCGTCCACAATTTGCTCTTTCGCTTTCTTTATCGTGTTGGCACGCGATGTCGCACTTGAATTATCCACAAAAACGTGTCCCGCAATTTCCGATGCTTTGCCTACGAGCGGAATATTCCGCAAACTTTGTTTTTGTACCCATTTAATGTTCTGATTCAGAAACCCGTAAACCAAAAACACGTCAAAATATCCCTGGTGATTGGCGATAAATACGTAGGATTGTTTGGGATCCAGATTTTCGTGCCCGACGGTTTTGATCCGGCAAAGCGCCGTCCAGCAAACCAATCGCGACCACCACTTCGGAGGAAAATATCCCCAGAATTTATTGCCGAA
>JAQVEB010000152.1 GCA_028698105.1 Petrimonas sp.
ATCATTTGGTGTCGCCCGGCTGTGCCGCCGTTCAACGAGCTTCCCATCGTTCCCGTCAGGTACGGAAGAAAGCTCACCGAAACCATTTTCAGGCACGATTACCTGGAAGAGAAACTGTACACCTTTATTGACAACCTCAATCTGTTGTACGTCGCTTTCACACGTGCCAAACACCGCATTATCGGGTTTGCGCCCAAACCGAAAGAAAATAAGAAAGACAATACACTGAGAACCGTTGCCGATTTATTGTGCAAAACCGTTTCGGAAGAAGGAATGGCGGCAAACGAATCGGATGCGCGGGAACAACTTATTTCGTTGCAGGATCATCTCCGCAGCAGCGACGACGAATCGGTGTTTGAATACGGATCGCCCGCCGCCGTTGCCGGCAAGAGCGAAACAGCACACAGTCCGGCTACCGGCGAAACAGGCCAATGGCGATCCATTCCGTTTGCCGACAGGCTGAAACTCCGGCTCGGCAACATCGGGTTCTTTACCGATGACGGCAGTCGCGATTATGGAACCCTGATGCATGACATTATGAGCGAAGTGGTTTGTGCCGACGACATTGAGAAGGCCGTGAAACAACGGGTTTTATCGGGTGAGTTGGAAGAAGAAATGCAGCCGGCAATTACCTCCGGGTTGCGCGAAATCCTTTCTTTCGATGAGGTGAAGGACTGGTACAGCGGTAAATACGAAGTATTAAACGAAATTCAGGTGCTGCACCCCCAATTCGGGTTCACCCGTCCCGATCGTGTGATGCTGGGCGACAACGAAGTGGTTGTGGTGGATTACAAGTTCGGCGAGATCGAAGAAGCCAAACACCTCCGGCAGGTGCAGTTTTACGTGAAAAATATTCGCGAGATGGGTTACCCGAACGTGAAGGGGTTTGTGTTTTATGTGAAGCAGCGAAAAATTTATCAAGTATAGCCTCTCCCTAAATCCCTCTCCACAAGAGAGGGAATTTGGGTATTGACGAATTATATGAATTTATGTGGAAAGATATTTTGTTTGTAGGGCTTGGCGGAGGGATAGGCAGCGTGCTGCGTTTTCTCACGTCGCGCATCGTGGCGCGGTACGCGCAAGCCGAATGGCTGTTTATGGGAACGTTCGCGGCGAATGTGATCGGTAGTTTCCTGATCGGGCTGTTTGCCGGATGGATGCTTGCCAACCATCCCGAAAACCAGACGTTCCGGTTGCTCTTCATCGTTGGATTCTGCGGCGGGTACACCACATTCTCCACGTTCGCGCTCGAAAACTTCCGGTTGATCGAGATGCAGCAATGGGGAATGGTTCTGCTTTATACGCTGGCAAGCGTTGCGTTGGGAATTTTAGCTGTGTGGGTGGGAATGAAGGTGGCGAGGTGAAATAAGAAAACACTTGAAAAAACTGACTTTATAAACAATAGTGTTTTTACCCGAAGGGTAATATTTGCATAACCGTATGCAGTCCAGACGATAGTCGGGAGTAGCTTACGGTGGAAAGAACTCAGGAATTGTCCGCCTGAAAGGCGGGACATTAAAGTCCGACCACTTCGGGTCGGGTTGATAGATAGGCCTTTACCACAGGTCGCCGACCTGCGGTTATGAAAATAGCACCTTTCAGGTGGAAAATTACTGAAAATTAGACAGACAATAAGCGTTATTAACTAAATTTATTTACATTTGTATTAACACATAATTGATTCCTATAATATGGCACTTTATAAAATTGAAAAACAACTAGAATTAATAAAAGAAACTCCTTTCAAATTCGAAAAAGACATTCAAACTCTTGTTGAAAACAACATCAATAATTTACTCAATTTAAATTTAATAAAGTCTGAGTTCGCTTTAAATAACTTTCGAATAGATACACTTGCTTTTGATATGGAAGCTAAATCTTTTGTAATTATTGAATTCAAACGCGATAAAAACTTTAGTGTAATTGATCAGGGGTATGCATATCTATCTCTAATGCTAAACAATAAAGCTGATTTTATTTTGGAGTACAATGAAAGTCAAAAATCAACACTGCGAAGAAGCGATGTTGATTGGAGCCAATCAAGAGTGATATTTATTTCACCCTCTTTCACAAATTACCAAAAAGAAGCTATTAATTTTAAGGACTTACCCATCGAACTTTGGGAAATAAAAAGATTTTCTAATAATACATTATCATTTGAACAGATACAAAAAACATCAGCAAAAGAAAGTATTAAAACCATTTCAAAAAACAACGTTACTGTAGCTAACGTAAATAAAGAAGTCATAGTATTCACTGAACAAGATCACATTCAAAAAGTGGATCCGGAATCGGTGGAACTATATGAAAGAATAAAGGAAAGATTATTAATGTTAGATGATAATGTAACCATTGAACCCAAAAAACAAACTATCGGTTTTAAAATTGAAAATAAGATTTTCTGTGATGTAGTTCTATTAAAGACTAAGTTGAAGGTATATTTAAATTTAAAAAGTGGGGAGTTGCAAGACAATAAAAACATTGCCCGAGACGTGTCAAATGTTGGTCATTGGGGTAATGGAGCATATGAAATACAAATATCTGACTTAGACGACATTGATTACATTATGAGTCTATTCAAACAATCCATTCGAAAAAATAAAGAATAATCACACATCCATGCCTGAAAGGCAAAATCTTCATAACCGCATGCCAACGGCTTGCGGTAAACACAACCAAACCCTCTCCCGTCTGAAAGGCGGAACTTTCTATCCGTTGAATCTTATGCCCTACCGAACCTTTTGCCACCAAGAGCGTTTTATTTTATACAGTTAGAACTAAAATTAAAAAATTATGACAAAAAAGATTTCAGTAACATTTGCGAGTGCATTGTTGTTTTTATTCGTTCTTACCGCCTGCGGCGGACATAAAGGCGAAGTAGTGGAAAGCGGAACGTACACCGGAACCATCACAGAAGTGAACCCCGGCGAACGGGAAATATACGTGAAGACGGCCGACAACAAAACACTGGAGCTCTACTTTACCGATGCCACCAACCTTACCCAAAACGGCACAGCCGTTGAGTTTTCGGCATTGCAAACAGGACAGACGGTGGAAGTTACCGTTGAGAAAACGGGCAAAAAGCTCGATCCGCTTCGGGTGGATATAAAATAGACGGCGGGTATGGAACAACTTCCCGATATGTGGCGAACAGAGGCAATTCATCCTCTGTTCGTTCATTTTCCGATAGCGCTGCTACTCGTCGGCTCGCTGGTTTTAATCGTCCGCAGGACGAATCTTTTCCGTGCCTACACGCCGCAGCTACATTTCACGGCGCTATTGCTGCTTTCGCTGGGTACATTGGGAGCCTGGGCTGCGGTCATCACCGGCGAAATGGCGTATAAAGTCGTGGGCCGTACGCTGTGCGACCCCACGGTGGTTCACACGCACGAATCGTTTGCGAAAATCACCGCAATTTTGTTTACTGCCGTTACCCTTATCGAATTTGCGAACAGCAAATACAAGCAGGGTTACCTTCTTAAAAAAACCAATCTCAGATAGACACTGGGCGTACTAACCGTTTTACTGGCATTATCGGGGATGGCAACTATTGGTTACGTCGGACATTTAGGCGGGGAACTGGTTTATCAGCAAGCCGCCGCCGTGCACGTACCATCGGAAGATTGTGCGGAGTTTGAGTGACGTTTAAATTCGATTTTCGTGACTCTTAAAATATATTTACCTTCGAAGAAACATAAATAAAATGAAAAATATATCGGTTTTTATTCTATTGATAGCAGTTCTTTTAGTTTCCTGTTCAAAAAATGAAGATGAAATTATAGAAAAGAACGACAAACTAAAAATCGGTTTTAAAAGTGAAAAAGAAACTGCTGAAATATTTGAACTCATGGAGTTTTCTTTGGTTTCAGAGAGAGAGTTTTACTCCAATGAATTAAGCCAGGCATACGACTCAATTGTTTGGAGTGTAAAAAGTATAAATGGAACGCAAAAAATCTACTACCATACACCTAATTCATCGAGTTTAAAGCTGAAATGGTCAACAAACTTCTTTTTCCCCGGAAATTACACCATGTATCTGACCGGATACAGGAACAACACAATAGTCCAAAAGGATTCGGCAGCCATCATTATTACCAATAACAAGGATTTTCTCGGGATTAACTGGAAGGAAATTGACGGAACAGACAAATACAATACAGGCTATTACGACGCTTTTTCGAGTTACAATTTTTCAACTTTTACAACAAGACAAAATGGCATTGCTTCGGCAGCTCTTTTACGTATAAACGATAAAGATAAGGGTGATTTTAACTACGCCGAAGAATCAAAAGAAATTTTGTACGACTATATCTGCAAGTTGTATTCGAAGCCGGTTTACACAGAAAAGGACGATATTAATTTGTTGATGGAAAAATACAAGACCTTGTTCAGGAACCCTCAAAAAAATACCGTCCCGGTATGTATCTGGACTACAAAAACATCAAATATAGCACTCATCAATCATGAGGAAATGATTTATCTTGAGGGTGCCAAATTTCGAATTTATGCCGAACCTAAAAATTGATTTTATTTTATTGATAAAGAGTTCGCTTTAACCTTTTCGATTTATAATTCGTGAAGTTACATCATTAACAACCCATAAATAACGATAAAGCAACCGACTTCATATGAGAATTATTGATAATTCCGTATTTTCTTGCGGTGAAAAAAACAATAAAACACCGCATAAATGCGGTGAATAATTACAACAGCCAAATTCTCCCTTCAGAGGAGATTCAGAGGGGTTTTACCCTCAATTTCACCAACTTCCCGTCCATTGCCGAAACATACAGTTCGCCGTTATCCGTCGGTAAAATCAAATTGATCAGTCCGGTAGAAACGCGGTATTTCCACAAAAAAGCGCCATCGGAAGCACGATAAGCGAAAATCAATCCTTTATCGGTAGGTGCGTACACGATGCCGTTTTTTTCTACCACGGGCGTTGGCGCCAGTTCATACCCCATATCTTCGCCCGAAGATATCCATTTTATTTTCCTTTCAGGAACGGTTGCGTCTATGGCAAGGATTTTTCCGTCCATTGTTTTGGCATACACGGTGTTGCCGTTTTCCGAAACGCCGATGGATTCGCGCACCCGGTGTTCGGGGTCGTTATACCGCCAGACAACGTTGCCGGTTTTCTTGTCGAGAACCGTCATATAACGGTCGGGCGAAGCAAGATAAATTCTTCCGTGAGTAGCCACAGGCCATACCTGCGCGGGAGAAAGCATCCGGTTAGAGTGTCCGTTGTTCCAAATCCATCGCGGTTTTCCAGTAGCGATATCAAGTGCATAGAACTCGTTTCCCCAACTGCCGAAAAACAGCACGCCGTCTTTTATCAACGGGCGAGTAACCACAAAATTCTTCACGCTGTCGAACGTCCACACCGGTTTTCCCGAATTCACATTCCACGCACGACAGCGCCCGTCGCCTCCGGCGACCATTACCTTGTCATCGGCACAGGCAGGCGATGAAACCACTGCTTTATCGGTTTTCAGTTTGTGCAGTAATTTTCCGTTCCTCACATCCAATCCATACACATACGAATCGGACGAAGCGCACCAAACTGTGTTGTTGAAAACGGTGGGTGTGGAATAGATTTTCCCGTCGGTTTTATACGTCCAAACGGCTTTGCCGTTAGCCGCATTCGCGGCTTTAATTTCTCCCGCGGTATTGGTGTAGATGAGTTTATTGTCTGCAAGATACATTCCGCTTCCCATATCGCTTTTTTCCTGCACGATCCACACTTCCGAAACAAACGGATGATGCTGATTGATGGAATAATCGGGCCGCGGCGGGTTCGTTTCCCATTGCGGGCGGTGGTTTGTGGCATACGAAAGCCACGGCGAACGCGTTTCTCCCGAAACAATCCGTTCGCTTAGCAAAATGGAATCGGCAGTAACTTCGATAATATTATAGCCGCCAAAATCGTTCTTCGCCCGCAGATTGGAACGGCACATGGCGGCATTCACACCTTCGAAATTCATTGCACGATTATTGTGTCCGTGTCCGCAAAGCATGAGTTGCACGTTGTATGGCCGCAGGGCATCCATCACTTCAAATCCATTGTTCAGCGAATTATCCATCGGATAATGATTCACGTAAACGATGGGCATATTTTTATCGGTTTTCGCGATTTCATCAAAAAACCACGTGAGGTTTTCTCGCGGAATCTGTCCGGGACTCATCCGCATATTTGGTCCCGATGCCAATCCGATAAATTTGTATCCGCCATAGTCAAAACCGAAGGTTTCGTTGCCGAAAACGCGCAAAAAATCGTTCGTGCCACTTTCCGACCAATTGGAATCGTGATTGCCGGGAAGAATATAGTAAGGAACTTTTAAATCGTCTAACAAACACTTTGCGGTTCGCAGTTCTTCGTAAGAACCAAATTCGGTAACGTCGCCCGAAACAATGACAAATGCAATATCACTCTGAGAATTAATATCGTTTACCGTGCGGAATAAATCTTCATCGTTATTCGGGCTGCCAATGTGCGTATCGGTCACCAATGCGAACTTAAACGGCTTCGCCGGTTGAGCAAAGATTACTAATCCAACGACAAATAAGATCAAAAACGAACCTAATTTCTTCATAATCTATCCTCTCTGAACGCTGCGTTTATCATCGCGAACGCTGTGCTCCACTCATGAAATACTCATTAAAAAACAACACCTGATATCTCACCGCATTATTCCAATACTCACCGTTGTGTGCGCCGGGGCGCGAAATATAGTCGTGCGGAATATTGCGGTAAAGCAATTCATGATGCAACCGTTCGTTTACTTCGTAAAAAAAGTCATCCACGCCGCAATCTATAATAATTTTGATGGAATTGGGCGATAACAGGTAGAGTTGATTCATAACCGTGTATTGTTCCCAGCGTTCGGGAAAATCGCTTTGCTTACCCAGTCGTTTTGCCATGTCCCAATTATTCGCGAACGGTCGGATATCCACACCGCCGCTCATACTGCCGCAGGCACCGTAAACATCCTGATGGCGGAAGCCAAGAAACAAACCGCCGTGGCCGCCCATGCTCAGACCTGTTATCGCGCGCCCTTCGCGCGAAGCTATTGTGCCGTAATTCTTGTCCACCCAACTGATCAGTTCCTTTGAAACGAAGGTCTCGTAACGCAACGAAGGGTCTTCGGGACTGTCCCAGTACCAACTGCTGAAAGCGCCGTCAGGACAAACGATCAGCACTCCGTAGCGATCGGCGAGTTCCTTCACCACGGGAAAATCGTTCACCCAACTGCCGTAATTTCCGCTGTAACCGTGCAACAAATAGATCACCGGCATAGACTTTTGCCTGTTGTACGTGTCGGGTGTGATCACCACCGTTTTTATCGTTTTTTGCATGGATGGGCTCGGTACACTCACCGTATCCACC
>JAQVEB010000153.1 GCA_028698105.1 Petrimonas sp.
CTTTTGGTTCAAACTTTTGGTGGAGTTCCGTTGGATTTGGGCGCCGGTGAACTTGCGTTCAATACATCAACATCACGAACGTCTGTACGTAACACAGTTCCCGAGGTTTACACAAAAGCAATATTCCCGGATTTGATGAAAGCTGTAAATGACTTGCCGGAGAAGGGAAGGATTACTGGTGGAGTAACAAAAACAGTTGCACGTCTCTACTTGGCCAAGGCTTATTTAACTTATGGTTGGTGGTTGGAAAATCCCAACAACATTCCTACCTATCCCGAAACGGCAAGAACTGATCCTGACGGACACAATGCGCAGTGGTACTACCAGCAAGCCTATGACGTGGCCACAAGTGCCATTGAGAATCCCGGTTCTTTTGGGCTACAACCAACGTATTACGATGTGAACTGGGCTCCAAATGACAGGAACAACGAAATACTCTTGTATGCCGACCATACCGAGGAAAGCGAATTTTATAACGGTGGCAGCTTAACTTACGGAAGCGGTGATGCGCCCGATAATTTCGCGGTGTGGATGATGACCTGGAATTATACCAATTTACGAAGTGCCACAACAACCGATTGGGGTACACGGATAAGTTCTGTTCAACGAGAAGCGGAACAACACCTGGGGCGCCCGTGGACACGTATGTGCCCAACAATAGGCGTTTTGGAAAAAACGTTTGCGGATAAAAGCAATGACTCCCGATACGATGGAACCTTTACGACTGTTTACAGAGGAAATTGGCCTAAAGGAGGCGCTTCGAATGAATTTGTTTATAATGCAAACAATTTGAAGGTATATCCGGGTGGAGCAATTCTTTCTTTTTTGGACAATGAACCCGCAACCGCTATTGATTACACCAACTCGGTTTATAAAAGTAATATCGGAGTAGGTGTACTACCCGGAAGGTCCGACTTTGTTGTCTCTCCGAGAGGAGTCAGCAGAATAGTTTATCCCGGTTTATGGAAGTTGGGAACATATCGTACAGACAACGGTAGCGGACTCGGACAGCCTAATGCAGGCATCACCCGCCCTTTTCCCATTGCAAAATTTTCGGAACTTTATTTAATTGCAGCTGAGGCCGCAGTAAAAGGCGCAACCGTGAAATCCGGTAAAAGTGCAAGAGATATGATAAATGTTATTCGCGCACGAGCCGGCAAATGGAGATGGGATAATAATGGTAATGTTGCAAAAGTTCAGGATAATAGTGCCGATATGATTGCTAAAACTCCTGTAACAATAGATATTAATTATGTTCTAATGGAACGTTCACGTGAATTTTACGGAGAAGGTTATCGCTGGTACGATCTAGTTCGTACTCAAAAATGGGGCGAATTAGCTTCAACTTACGAAATTTGTGGTGCAAATTACGGCGATCATACACCAACCACCGTGAAACGTGATATTCAACCTAAATATTACCTGCGTCCCATTCCTCAAGGCCAACTCGATGGAATGGAAATGAGTGATGCCGAAAAAGCAGCATATCAGAACCCGGGATATTGAAAATTAAGTGTTGGCCGGGGATATCTTTCTCCGGCCACTTTCACCTGAAAAAAATAGTAAGAATCCGATAAATTTGGTATCGTGCAAAGGTTTACCGTTATTCGAGGTATTATAATCGTTTTAGGATGTGCATTGATTTTCTCATGTACGTCTGATAGAGATACTGCGTCGAACTTACGTGAACATATTTCAATCAACGAGGATTGGCTTTTCTATAAATACGATTCCACAGAAATTGCCGATAACCTTATTTACGATAACCGCCCGGAAATTTCTGAAAATAACGAATATATTGTTGCAGATGCAAAACCTACCGAAGCGATAAACTCACATGACGCAGATAACGTATTAAAACCATGGGTTTTGCCTGCGGCAAACGATTTTATTGCTGATCCTGTGAATCATCACATTCGACCTCAAGGCGATCCAGGCGTAGATTTCCCATTCGTACAAAACAATTTTGACGATAGCGGTTGGAAAAAAATAAATCTGCCTCACGATTGGGCAATAAACGGCCCTTTCTATGAAGGATTTTACCCCGAAGTAGGAGGAGGAATGGGACGTTTACCCATCCATGGAGTAGCATGGTACCGGAAAAAACTGGACATTCCGGCGTCAGACGCGGGAAAATCTTTTTTCCTCGATATTGACGGTGCTATGTCATACGCAATGGTTTGGTGCAATGGAAAACTCGTTGGCGGATGGCCTTACGGTTATGCTTCCTGGCGTTTGAACTTAACACCGTATATGGTTCCCGGAGAAGAAAATCAGCTCGCTATACGCCTCGATAATCCCAACTATTCGGCGCGATGGTACCCCGGGGGGGGGATTTATAGGAACGTGTGGCTTGTAAAAACAAATCCGGTTCACGTAGGACATTGGGGAACATATTTTACTTCAAAAGATATTTCGAAAACCGATGCGACGATCAACCAGGAAGTTGTCATCGAAAACGATTCGAAAACCGATGTGGAAATCGTGGTAACCTCCGAAATTTATGAATTAGACGAAAACGGTGCCAAAAGTAAGAAAAGTGTTGCCAATTTTCCTTCGGAAAAAGTTAAAATAGATGCCGGATCGCGTGCAAAGGTCAATGATTTCATAAAATTAAACAATCCGAAGCGTTGGGGTCCAAAACCCACCCAAACACCAAACCTGTATCTCGCCGTAACGACCCTGATACAAAACGGAAAAAAAATAGATAATTACGAAACGAAATTCGGCATTCGCGATGTTGAATTCGATCCCGGCAATGGAGTGTTAATAAACGGTGAAAAAATTAAGTTACAAGGTGTAAATCAACATCACGATTTGGGTGCATTGGGAGCGGCTTTTAATGTTAGAGCTGCGGAGCGCCAGTTGGAAATTTTACGTGAAATGGGTTGCAACGCAATCCGTATGTCGCATAATCCGCCGGCACCGGAATTACTGGAATTAACAGATAGAATGGGCTTCCTTGTTATAGACGAGATTTTCGATTCATGGGAACGCAAGAAAACGCCGTACGATTTTCATCTTATTTTCAAAGACTGGTCGGAACCCGATACCAGGGCATTCGTCAGACGGGATAGGAACAACCCTTCGGTTATCGCCTGGAGTGTCGGTAATGAAGTTGGGGAGCAATATACCAGTGAAGATGGAGCGGCAGTAGCAAAACGGCTCAACGACTTTGTGAAAGAAGAAGACCCGAGTCGTCCAACAATTACTGCAATGAATTTTGCAAAGCCATTCATGGAATTTCCAAAAGTTGCCGATTTGATCGGCTTAAACTATCAGGGGGAAGGAATTCGACAGGACTCCATTTTTGAAGGAACCGACCGTATTAGAACAGCCCCGCAATACGATGCGTTTCACGAAATGTTTCCGGGGAAAACTATCATTAGCACCGAAACCGCTTCGGCTTTCAGTAGTCGCGGAGTTTATCTTTTTCCCGTAACCGAGGCTTTAAGTTCACCTGTTCGCGATGGATCGGGTGGCGATTCAAACACCGGGCAGGTAAGTTCATACGAGCTCTATGCGGTTGATTTCGGCTCAAGCGCCGATAAAGTATTTGCCTCACTCGATCGTCATCCGTTTGTTGCTGGCGAATTTGTGTGGACAGGCTGGGATTATCTCGGAGAACCGACACCTTATTATCAGGCCCGTAGCTCGTACACGGGAATTATTGATTTGGCCGGTTTCAGGAAAGACAGATTTTATCTCTATCAATCACGCTGGCGCCCCGATTTTCCTATGGTGCATATTCTTCCGCATTGGAATTGGCCCGAACGAGTTGGCAAAGTTACGCCTGTTCATGTTTTTACATCAGGCGATGAAGTGGAATTATTTTTAAATGGAAAATCGTTGGGACGCAAGAAAAAACAGCAATACGAATACAGGCTTCGTTGGGATAATGTTTTGTATGAACCGGGAGAATTAAAGGCAATTTCCTACAAAAAAGGAGAAAAGTGGGCCGAAGAAATTGTAAAAACAACGGGGAAAGCAAAAAAAATACATGTTATCGCGGATCGCCGGAAAATTGTAGCCGATGGAAAAGATTTATCGTTCGTGACCGTCGAAATCACTGATGAAGAAGGACTTTCCGTACCCCGTTCGAACAATCGGATCAGTTTTTATCTTGGAGGCCCGGGCAAAATTGTGGCTACTGATAATGGTGATCCCATGAATATGGAATCATTTTCATCGCATGAGAGGAACGCTTTCAACGGAAAAGTTTTGGCTATCATCTGTTCCCAAGCAGGGAAATCAGGAACGATAAAGCTAAAAGCTCAATCTCCGGGATTGCAGGAAGCAACAATAGAAATACAAAGCAAGTAACAAGGATGAGCTTAGCATCAATTAATATGAACGTCAGGGTTAATTTGTTATTATTCTTATTCTTATTCATTAGCGTTTTATTTAACGTTAAAGGACAAAAGATACCGTTGGTATATGACGTTGAGAACAGAGGCGCGAATTTTCCCAAACCCGCGTTACCTGCACCGGAGGTTCTTCCTGTAATTGATCTATTGCCTGATCCTTTTGCATGGTCGTCGGGTGAAGGGCGCTCTACCAACTTTTGTGATTGGAGTCGTCGGAGAAATGAAATTGGTGCTGAAATCCAGCATTATGAGATCGGACCGAAACCGGATCGTCCCGATACACTGACAGCCGTTTTTTTGAACGACACACTCACGGTTCGTATAATTAAAAATGGACAAACCCTTACGTTGACTTCTGCAATAGTTTTGCCCGAAGGGAAAGGGCCGTTTCCGGCTGTAATTGGGATAGGCAGAGGCTCCGGCAGTCTTCCTTCAGAAATTTTTTCGGATCGGAATATTGCGCAAATACCGTTTAATTTCAGCCAGGTTATGGCCTGGCAACAAAAAAGAGGCAATGAGCCCATCAACAAACTCTATCCTCATCTTGCATATATGGGAGCTTATAGCGCATGGTCGTGGGGAGTCAGCCGGTTGATTGACGGGCTTGAACTTATTGCCGATCAACTACCCATTGATTTGAAACATTTGGCAATCACCGGATGTTCTTTCGCGGGGAAAATGGCGATTTACGCGGCGGCGTTCGATGAGCGAATAGCTCTGACCATTGCACAGGAATCGGGTGGCGGAGGTGCCGCAGCATGGCGAGTTTCGGAAACATTGGGGAATGTTGAAACATTGGGAAAAACAAGTCATGTTTGGTTTATGGAAGATTTGTTCAAATTCTCGAAAGATGTCTCCAGGCTTCCTTTTGATCATCATGAATTATTGGCAATGATAGCGCCAAGAGCGGTGCTGTGTCTTGGAAATCCTGATTATGAGTGGCTTGCCGATGAATCAGGATATGTTTCTTGTCAGGCTGCCAGGAAAGTATGGGATAATTTCGGTATTTCAGATCGTTTTGGATTTTCAATTGTCGCCGGTCATCAACATTGCCAGCTTCCTGAGGGTCAAAGGCCTGAGGTGGAAGCATTCGTTGACAAGTTTCTGCTGGGAAAAAATAATGTAGATACAAACGTAGCCGTTCATCCCTATGGTAGTGTTGATTATATGCGATGGGCAAATTGGTGAGAACAAAGAAAAAAATAGAATGAACTTTAAGATGTTAAATGAATTACATAAATCTTGTTTCGGAAAATTGAAAGTTTATATTTCGATTTGCCTGATTTTTTTTCTTGTAATTTCTTTTGTTTCCACAATATACGCTCAAGACAGGGAAACTTATATTTCAAATAAAAGAGAAGCAGGGAGTTTCATGATTGCCGATAACGGACAAAGTGCATCTGTTGTTCTTGACGGAACGGATTTTAAGGGCATAGCCACTGTTACTCAATGGTTCATGAATGATTTGGAAATGGTAACAGGTCAGAAAACAACTCTTTTTCAATCTGAATTACCGAAATCGGAAAATGTGATTTTAGTCGGGACCATCGGGAAAAACCGTTTTATTGATAAACTTGTTTCGGAAGGGAAATTAGATGTTTCAGATTTAAAAGGCAAATGGGAATGCAGCTTAACACAAATAGTGGAGAATCCATTCCCTGGCATAGAAAATGCGTTGGTTTTGGCCGGAAGCGACAAGCGTGGAACAATGTATGCGATACTGGATTTATCGAAGGCAATGGGTGTTTCGCCCTGGTATTGGTGGGCCGATGTTCCGGTCAAACATCAACAAACTGTTTATGTAAAACCCGGTCGTTATATCACGGAAAGTCCGAAAGTAAAATATCGGGGGATCTTCCTGAATGATGAAGAACCGGCGCTGGGAGGATGGGTTAGAGAAAATTTCGGAGGATTCAACCATCAGTTTTATGAAAAAGTCTTTGAACTTATCCTTCGGTTGCGGGGCAATTTCCTATGGCCGGCGATGTGGGGGAAAGCTTTTACGATGATGATCTACAGAATGGGACATCAGCAGATAGGTTAGGCATCGTCATCGGAACTTCGCATCACGAGCCGATGGGACGTGCACATGATGAGTGGCGCCGTTACGGGAAGGGCGTCTGGGATTACAGTAAAAATCCGGTGGAGTTGAATAAATTTTGGACACAGGGGGTGCAACGCATAAAAAATTACGAAACGCTTGTCACCGTCGGTATGCGCGGCGATGGCGACGAACCCATGAGTGAAGAAAGCAATATTCAATTATTGGAAAAGATTATAAATGATCAACGTGAAATCATAAAAAAAATAACGAATAAGAAAATAGCCCAAACGCCACAGGTATGGGCACTGTATAAGGAAGTTCAGGATTATTACGATAAAGGTATGCGCGTTCCTGATGATGTGACGCTGCTTCTCAGCGACGACAATTGGGGAGACGTGAGAAAATTACCCGCCGTTGATGCTCCAAAACGTGCGGGAGGATATGGAATGTATTATCATTTGGATTACGTTGGTGGCCCAAGGAACTACAAATGGATAAATGTCAGTCAAATACAGCGGATATGGGAGCAAATGAACCTGACGTATAGTCACGGTGTGGACCGGATTTGGGTAGTGAATGTTGGAGATTTAAAGCCCATGGAGTTCCCCATAAATTTCTTTTTAGACATGGCCTGGGATTCGGATCGCTTTAATCCCGATAATTTATTGCAATATACCGAGCAATGGTGTGCGGAACAATTTGGCAGGAAATTTGCGAAAGAATCGGCTCGTATTATAAATCTTTACACAAAATATAACAGCAGAGTAACCCCCGAGCTACTCAACGACTCTGTTTACAGTTTACTAAATTACAATGAATTTCAACATGTTACGGACGACTACAAAACGTTAGCTTTAGACGCATTTCGTTTGTATCAGCAAATACCCGAACCGGTAAAAGATGCTTTTTATCAAGTTGTATTATTCCCTGTTGATGCCTCATCAAACTTGTATGAAATGTATTTTGCC
>JAQVEB010000154.1 GCA_028698105.1 Petrimonas sp.
GTTTCAAACGAACCGGACAGCACGAATTATACGGCGGCGACACGCCCGAAGACGCATCGCGTATTTTTCGCAATGTGATGAACGGCTCTGCTACCGGCGCGCAAATGAACGCCGTATTGGTGAACGCCGCATTCGGAATTCAGACCATCGAACAGGATAAACCGATCGAAGAATGTCTGGATATTGCGCGCGATTCGCTGTACGGAAAAAAGGCATTGCACGCACTGGAAAAATTTGTGGAATTAAACCAATAAAGCATTTGACCGATCACCGGTCTGATGCGTGAACCGAACAAACATGGATATTTTAACTGAAATTATTGCCCGGAAAAGGGTGGAAGTAAAAGACAAAAAAGGGTTGATCCCGATGGAGCATCTCGAAAGGATCATTGAACATCAGCCACTTGAACATCATTCATTAAAAAACGCGTTGTTAACATCTCCCACCGGAATTATCGCGGAATTCAAACGAAAATCGCCTTCGAAGGGATGGATTCACGAAGGAGCGAAGGTTGAAACCATTACGTCCGATTACGAGAAAAATGGTGCAACCGGCATATCCGTGCTGACCGACACGCCGTTTTTCGGCGGATCGTTAAACGACTTGCGAACGGCGCGTAAGAACGTCTCCATTCCTTTGCTACGGAAAGAATTCATCATTGACGAATACCAGATCTACGAAGCCAAAGCCGCCGGAGCCGACGCCATTTTGCTAATCGCCGCGGCGCTTTCGCCGTTGCAAAGCAAAGAGTTTACGCGCCTTGCGAAAGAACTGCATCTGGACGTGCTGCTGGAAATCCACGATGAAATAGAGGCCGATTATGTCACGGCATATAACGATCTTATCGGGGTGAACAACCGGAATCTGGGCAGTTTTGAAACGAGTGTGGAAAAGTCGTTCAACATGATCAATCTTCTTCCAAAGGAAGCCGTATTGGTTTCGGAAAGCGGCATTTCAAATCCGCAAACGGTAAAGGAATTGCGCGATGCGGGTTACAAGGGTTTTCTGATCGGTGAAAATTTTATGAAAACCGAAAACCCCGGCGCAAGTTTGGGCGAGTTTGTTAAAAAAGTAATTCAATAGATATTCAATTGTTATTGGTAGTAATTCGTCGTTTTGTTGAAAATGTCAACACCCAACGAATAACGCGAACGAAGTAAGCGAATAACTACCGAATAACGCAAAGCGAGTAACATGAAAGTAATTAAAGTCTGTGGAATGCGTGACGCCGATAATATTCGCGAAGTTGAAGAGTCAGGCGTGGATTGGATGGGATTTATTTTTCATCCGAAATCGCCGCGCGCCGTGAATCGTGTGCCCGCATATTTGCCTAAAAAGACCAAACGAGTAGGAGTGTTTGTGAACGAACTGATGGAAAATATTCTGGAAATAGCTTCGTTGTTTCAACTTGATTTCGTGCAACTTCACGGCGATGAATCTCCCTGTTTTTGCGATGAAATGGGCAAAAACGGACTAAAAATCATAAAAGCGTTCAGCATTGGCGATCAATTTCCGAAGGAAAAAGTGGCGACTTATTACGGTAAATGCGACTATTTTCTTTTCGATACAAAAACGCACTTACACGGTGGATCGGGAAAGAAGTTCAATTGGGAAATACTTCCGGATTATCACGGTGAAACGCCTTTCTTGTTAAGCGGAGGCATTTCGCCCGAAGATGTGGAACCCGTAAAAGCTTTTTCGCACCCAAAATGTATCGGGATTGACATAAACAGCAAGTTTGAAATAAGTCCGGCACTGAAAGATGTGGCGTTAATCAAACAATTTTTAGAAAAAATAGGAAAATGATGATTGATTGTCTCATACGGCGGCTTGAAAAGCCGTATTTTCGTAACCGTAGGTCGCTGACCTACGGACAAAGACATCATCTAACCTCACGACCTGAAAGGTCGGACTTTGTTTTAAAGTGCCACCTTTCAGGTGGTGGTGAGTAACTTTATATCAACCGTAAGCCGTTGGCATACGGTTATGAATATATCGCCTTTCAGGCGCATGGTCCGAAATTAAATATACATTATAACAGCCTCATGAACAGAATAGATACACTTTTTACGAAAAAAAACAACAATGTTTTATCCGTTTACTTTACCGCCGGTTATCCGGCACTGGACGATACGGTTCCCGTGTTGCAGTCGCTCGAAAAACATGGCGTGGATTTAGTGGAAATCGGAGTGCCGTTCAGTGATCCGATGGCCGACGGCCCTGTAATTCAGGCTTCGGGAGCGCAAGCGCTGAAAAACGGAATGAGCGTGAAAACGCTTTTCGATCAATTGGCCGATGTACGGGAATCGGTTTCCATCCCGTTGGTGCTGATGGGTTATCTGAATCCCATCCTGCAATTCGGGTTCGAGAAATTTTGCGCCGAGGCGCAGCGTTGCGGTATTGACGGGCTGATTATTCCCGACCTGCCGTTTGCCGAATACATGGAATCGTATAAATCTGTTGCCGAAAAATACGGCCTGCACATGGTTATGCTCATTACACCGGAAACTTCCGAAGAGCGTATTCGCTTAATAGATGAAAATACGGGCGGATTTATTTACATGGTCTCTTCCGCCTCGGTTACGGGCGCAAAAAACACGTTCAGCGATACCAGTCTGGCGTATTTTCGCCGCGTGAACGCGATGGAGCTCAACAACCCCCGGTTGATCGGTTTCGGAATTTCCAACAAAACCACCTTCGATGCAGCTTGTGCAAACGCGTCGGGAGCCATTATCGGGAGCAAATTCGTTTCGTTGCTGGGTAGTGAGAAATCGGTGGATGAAGCGGTGGAGACATTGTATAAGTTGCTAATTTCCAATTGACAATTATTAATATCAGGATATTCTGAATATTTTTTGACAATTTGTAATTGGTAATTATCAATTAGTAATTCATTTTATTCCTACCTTTGCGTAATTTTTGTATGAAATAAAGCCACGCATAATTTATGCCTTTCCAATCACACATTGGCGAAATAGCTTCGTTGCTCACGGCGGTTTGCTGGATGCTGAGCGCGATTTTTTTCGAGAAAGCCGGCCGGAAAGTCGGTTCTCTCACGGTGAATATCATCCGGCTGGCGCTCGCCATCGTTTTCTTAGGGTTAACCACCCTCGTTACCAGAGGGAGCTTTTTTGCAACAGACGCAACATCATATAATTGGTTTTGGCTGGGTATATCGGGGATCGTTGGGTTTTTTCTGGGCGATCTGTTTTTGTTTAAATCCTATACCATTATCGGTTCGCGCACATCGCAGCTCGTGATGAGCCTTGCACCGATGATCACCGCCATTATCGGTTGGTTTTTCCTCAACGAAATTCTTTCCTGGAAAAGCATATTGGGCATTCTGGTGAGCATTTCGGGGATTATGATCGCGGTAGCAGGAAAGAGACTGAAACTGAACGTGCCGTTACGCGGATTTCTGTATGCATTGGGAGGCGCCATGGGGCAGGCCGTAGGCCTGATATTGAGCAAGAAAGGCATGGGCGATTACGATGCGGTTGCGGCAACGCAGATCCGGGCAATTTTCGGTTTCATAAGTTTCGCGATATTGGTTACGGTGCTGGGAAGATGGCGCCGGATACTCAAAGTTCTTGCCAATAAAGAAAGCATGACGCCTATTTCCATCGGAACCATCTTCGGACCGTTTGTAGGTGTGGCGCTTTCACTTTATGCCGTGCAACATACCGATACCGGAATTGCCGCCACACTTATGGCGTTGGTGCCCATTTTTATTATCGTGCCGTCGGCCATGATGTTCAAAGAAAAAATCACTGCCCAACAGGTTATCGGAGCAGTGATCAGTATTGCGGGAGCAAGTATTTTCTTTTTGTAATTTATTCAGCGATATTGCGCAATGGGTGAAGTATCTTAATTGTTGCACAAATCTATTTTTACGTTTCCGAACTTTGTCACGTTATCATTATTTTTCAGATTCACATAGCTATCGGCGGTTTTGTCTCCGCAGTGAATGATGACGTTATTCGTGAAAGATAGGTTATCGACCGATTTTCCGCCGACGGCATCGCCCGATTTCATGACGAACGTGTTCCGGTTGATCTTCACGTTGCTGTGAATACTGCCGTTATCCTGTGTGTTTGTGGGTTCAAAGAAAATAACCGGATGGTTTGCGTTTCCGCACTCGATGAATTGATTATGACGGATGGTTAAATCGGTAATTTTCCCCGATTCGTACCAATTGGCCGCGTCGCCCGAAACAAAAATCCCGGCCATTTGCATCCTGAAAAACGTGTTATACTCAATAACGGAGCGACGTCGTGTAGTAAGTAAAACGCCTCGCGTGGGAACACGGGAGAAATAATTCCTCCGGATTTCCACTTCGGGCGTCCACGTGATGTTCTCTATGACAACTCTGTTTGGTTTTGCCTGTAAAGCCGCTACATCAACGGCTTTATCGAATGTTAATGTGATGTGGTAATCGTCGTTACGATTGACGGAAATAACTTTTGCGGCATCTATTTTCTGCATCGTTGCCACATCAATAAACTCGATGGAATCGTTCACGAAGAAAGCATCAACCCCAACTTTCGTGATGCATAAATTTCACTTTCACTTGTTTGGGCGAAGCGTATTCCTGAATTTTCAGATACGTTCCGTGAACGTTAATGGGATCATCGTGTGCGCCGGAAAAATAGCAGTCTTCTACTCTCAGCAGTCCTTTACATCCCGAAACTTGTAAAAAATCGGCAAAGCCAGCGTTGGTGCGCCCCGAAGTTTCGTCGGGAGCAAAACGGCAATTCAGAAACGAAAGCGTATCGGAATACTGGCACACGATTCCGAAATTTCCCATGAAATTCATCGTAACGTTATCGTAGGTAATATTTTTGCTTTTCAGGATAAATCCCGCAACCTGATCGCGAACGGCATCGCGCATCTGAAACGTTCGGCCGGTTTTTATATCTTCGGCGACCGGCGAGTAAATAACCTGAAGGCGTTTATTGCCTAAATCGGTTACAGAAACCACATTTGAGAACGGATTTGCTCCACGCCACGTGGCGTCTTGTGCCGGATCGTACACTTGCGGCGCAACGCCACCACCCGTAAACTTCCAGCCGTACTCGCCAAACCATGTGAGCACGTTGTTGGAAACGGAATAGTTGGATGTGGGGTGCACGTTGTAGATGACGGTATTCCCCGAAACCGATTCAACCGTCATTTCCGTAACGGAGGGGTCGGCGGCATCAATCGTAATGTTTTTCAACACGATATCCTGACTGTTATCCACCACAATACTGCTTATCTCACCGTGCGTGATGATTTTTGCGCCTTCGCCGTCGATGGTAATCTTCTGCGCATCTTTTATAAGAATACCGATATTTTTGATGTTGTCGGTGCCCGAATTCCAACTCATGGTGTTGGAAATAAAATACTTCTTCGCGGTTGCCTGTGGGCGGTGAAAGTGGTAGATGCCGCCACCTAAACGGATGGTAACGGGTTGTCCGTTAAGCTTTTTTTGCGCGTTCGATCGCATTTTTAATCATCAGAATGTCATTTTTTCCGTCGGGAGCTATCCGAATGGTTCGCTGCGCATTCAGAGGTATGAAACATGCCATCATCGCAACCAACAAAAACGTTGATACAGAGAATATTTTCATGACTTTTTAATTATGGGTGGAGAATTGTTTTTTTGAAATCAAATAAGTGGAAAACATTGCGTGTTGTAGAGGTAGTGATGTTGGAGAATATATGGAATTAATTCTTTCAACGCATGTAATTAACTTGTCAATTAAAACCTGTATCCAAATTTTATATCAATTGGAAAATTTAATCTTAGAAAATTACCTTTTTTCAATATATAACCGTACAAAGGACTTACATCTTTATCATTCTCATTCTCTCTGTCGAAATGTTGTACATTATTGTATGCCAATCCAATACCAAAAGAACCATCTATCATAAAACCACTTGTCCAAATAAACTGTTTCCCAAGTTTCGCAGCTAATCGGTATTTTTGTTTTTTTTGAACAAAAAAATCTTCATAATTCTGTCCATCAGAATTCACATACGTATTATTAACATTGGCTCTATTTTTAAGATATAGAAATTCGGCAGCAATATAATTTCTTTGTACATCGTAAATCCCCTCTTGAGAAAGAATTTTTTTTATTTCTGTTCTAAATTTGTAACCCGAATAAGAATAATTTACAGCACCATTATATAGGTGTAAATCCATGAATCCAAATACACTATGTTTTAAAATGATTCCTCCTTCAATTTGAAAAATAAGCTTATTTGGCAAATCGCGTTGATAACCAACCTGTATAGCAGGATTCAAAATATTGAATACGCTTAATGGTGTAATTATAATAGAATTTTCATTGATTTTTTCTTGAGCAATAATGGTGTTTGTTAGAAAAATAATGAAAACAGGAAGGAGTATTTTTTTCATATATTTGATATTTATCGATTCTACTATATAGATGAAAATCAACTTAAAATGTTGCAAGAAAAGTGTTGAAAAATCGAAAAGTTTTAAATTTAACACTTTCTCATAATGAAGGTCTATTGTCTTTGTTATTGTGTCTTCAAAGTCAAACGTTAATAGTTCTTCTTTCCGTACTGCTCTGAAATGCCAACTCAATAATCTTCATCACGTTGCGGGCTTCTTCGGGTTTCACGGCGATTTCTGCCCGGCCGCAAATCGCGTCACGAAGATTGATAAAATACTCCCGGTAATCGCCGTGTTCGCTTTCCACTTTCCCCTGTATTTTCACACCGTTGTAATCCACATTGATGGTTCCCCAGATATTTTCGGGTTCGCGTCCCCAGTCTTTTCCCTGCGGAATGGCTCCGCCGTCGAGCGTAGCTTCCTGCACATCGAGTCCGTATTTCACGAACGACCCGTTGGTGCCGTGGATCATGTACGTTGGGCCGGGAATTTTGCACAACATCCCCGATTTAAGCGTAGCCGTAAACGTGGGGTAGTGCAGGCGTACATCGAAATGATCATCCGCTTTTGCCCACGGGCGCTGCGAGTTTATTTCGGCGGTAACTGCCTGCGGCATTCCGAAAAACCACAACACCTGGTCAATCAGGTGCGAGCCCAAATCGTAAAAAATTCCGGAGCCGGGCAGGGGCTCTTCACGCCATGCGCCTCCGGGACGTGGTTGGGAGCGGTAACGGTCGAAATGGGACTCATAATCGTGTACACTGCCGAGGATGCCGCTGTCCAAAAGCTTTTTCACCGTCTTGGTATCGCTTGTGAAACGGCGATTGTGATACACCGTGAGGATTTTTTTGTGTCTGAGGGAGATATCAATCAGTTCATCGGCTTCGGCTACGTTCACCGTGAAAGGTTTTTCCACCGCCACGTGTTTGCCGGCCAGCAATGCTTCGCGCGCCCAG
>JAQVEB010000155.1 GCA_028698105.1 Petrimonas sp.
TGGCCCTGTTTTCTTTCCTCCCATTTTCGGCGGCGGTGGAAGCCGTGGCGGAGGCTGGAGGGGCGGAGGCGGCTTTGGCGGAGGTTTTGGAGGCGGCTTCGGCGGTGGCGGTGGCGGCAGTTTCGGCGGCGGTGGCGCAGGAGGAAGCTGGTGAGACTGGGGGACTGGGGGACTTGGTGACGGGGAGACTGGGTGACTGGGGGACTTGGTGACGATGGCTTTGCCTTCGTGTGTTGAGATCGAGAGAGAACGTGAATGGATAGGTTGATAACAATATTGGGCCCCACGGCCAGTGGAAAAACGGAGTTTGCCGCGCGGTTGGCGTACGAAACAGACGGAGAGATCATTAGCGCCGATTCGCGCCAGGTCTATCGCGGAATGGACATCGGCACGGGTAAAGACCTGTCCGATTATACCGTTGACGGTAAAAAAATCCCCTATCATCTGATTGATATTCGCGACGCCGGCGACAAATACACCCTTTTCCATTACCAACACGATTTTCACGAAGCCTATCAGGCTATTCTCGGAAAAGGAAAAACGCCCATCCTTTGCGGCGGTACCGGACTGTACATTGAGTCGGTTTTAAAAGGTTATCATCTGCCGGATGTTCCCGAGAACGCTGCGTTGCGCGAAAAACTGTCGGAGAAATCGCTCGAAGAACTCACAAAAATCCTTTCCTCGTATAAAACGTTACACAACATCACCGATACCGACACCAAAAAGCGCGCCATACGCGCTATCGAAATCGCCGATTTTCAATCAAAACAACCTGCAGACAGGCTGGATTACCCGCCCATTGACAGCATCATTATCGGGATTGATATAGAACGGGAACAGCGGCGGGGTAAAATCACCGCACGGCTGAAAAGCCGACTCAAAGAGGGTATGATAACTGAAGTAGCGCAATTGCTGGCAAACGGCGTGCCGCCCGACGACCTTATTTATTACGGGCTGGAATATAAATACGTAACCCTGCACGTGTTGGGAAAATTATCGTACGAAGAGATGTTCTCGCAACTCCAAATTGCCATTCATCAGTTTGCCAAACGACAAATGACGTGGTTTCGCGGCATGGAACGCCGCGGGTTTACCATTCATTGGATAGAAGCTACGCTTCCCATGCACGAAAAGATAAGCCTTGCATTGAAATTACTGTAAAAAACCGAAGAAAGCTATCGGTTTGCATACGAAAACGCAAAAAAAATCGTACTTTTGTTCCTCAAAAAAGCACCTTGCCGAAAATTTGTCGGGTAAGGCGTTATGCAATTTTAATCACCTGCTTTTTTTACAATATGATCAAAGGACAATTCCCCGCCTCTAAATTCAATTCGTTGGAAACCCCGTTTTATTACTACGACATTGATTTATTGCGCAAGACACTCGACACAATAAAAACGGAAATACGCAACAAGGACTACCACATTCATTATGCCGTGAAGGCAAATGCAAATCCGCGTTTGCTGAAAGAAATCGCAGCCTACGGCTTTGGTGCCGATTGTGTGAGCGGAAACGAAATTCTGCGAGCCATTGATTGCGGTTTTCCGGCATCAAAAATAGCTTTCGCCGGAGTAGGAAAAACCGACAGGGAAATCGAGATCGGGTTGGATAACGATATTTTTTGCTTTAATGTGGAATCGCTACCCGAAATGCAAGCCATTGAAGCGCTTGCGGCAAAAAAAAGCAAAACGGCGCGAATCGCCCTCCGCATCAACCCCAACGTGGATGCGCACACGCACAAATACATCACTACCGGATTGAACGAAAACAAGTTCGGCCTGAATGAAGCCGATTTGCCGCAGGCATTGGAATTAATCGCCCGTTCGGCGCATCTGGAAATCATTGGAATGCACTTCCACATCGGTTCGCAGATCACCGACCTGTCCGCTTTTGAAAACCTTTGCGTGAAAGCGTTTGAGTTGCGAAACTGGTTTCACTCGCAAGGCGTAAAACTGCAACACATTAACGTGGGCGGTGGCCTCGGCATCAACTACCAACACCCAAACCACTGTCCCACAGCCGATTTCGAATCGTATTTCCGGCTTTTCGGCAAATACCTGAAAACGGAAGAAGGCCAATCGCTTCATTTCGAGTTGGGACGTTCGGTTGTGGCGCCCTGCGGTTCACTCATTACCCGCACAACATACGTAAAAGAAGGTATAAGCAAAAAATTCCTGATCGTGGACGCCGGCATGACCGAGCTCATCCGTCCGGCCTTATATCAGGCGTTTCACCACATCGAGAATATCAGTTCCGACAAAGAACTCACCGCATACGATGTGGTTGGCCCAATTTGCGAATCGAGCGACGTTTTTGCGAAAGACATGAAACTGAATGAGGCCCAACGCGGCGACCTGATCGCCATTCGCTCCGCCGGAGCCTACGGCGAGGTAATGGCTTCGCAGTACAATTGCAGGGAATTGCCGAAGGCATATTTTTCAGATCAAATTTAACCGGATATGGATTTATCGTTTTCTTCATTGTTCGATTTCTCTGTTCTTGAATGGATTATCGCGGGTGCGCTGCTGTTATTCTTTCTTATTCAGGCGCTGTTTTATTTTTTGCTCTACAAAAAACCATACACGTATGAGGCGAAACGAGAGAAAAAAGATATTCCCGACGCTGATCTGCCGCCCGTTTCGGTAATTATTGCCTCGAAAAATGAATCGGAAAATCTGGCAAAATATCTGCCTTCCATATTAGGACAAGATTATCCTGATTTTGAGGTGATTGTGGTAAACAGCGGCTCTACCGATGAAACCGACATGGTGCTGAAAGCTTTGCAGCAAACGCATGCAAACCTTTACCACACCTACGTTCCGCAGGAAGCCGAACAAACCAATGAACGAAAACTGTCTCTCACGCTCGGTATTAAAGCAGCCAAAAACGATATACTCCTTTTCACGGAAGCCTATTGTAAACCTTCTTCTGCGCAATGGATCAGGGAATTTGCCAACGAATTCGCCGAAGGAAAAGACGTGGTACTCGGATTCTGCAAATTAACGATCGGTAAAAAGGTGGCGATGCGCCGGTTTATCCTTTACGATAACTTAATTCACGGCCTCAAATATTTGTCTATGGCGATAGCGCACCGGCCTTTTATGGGTATCGGGCGCAATATGGCGTACAAAAAAGCGTTGTTTTTCAACGAAAAAGGATTTTCGTCCATTCTGAATGTTGATGGCGGCGAAGACGACCTTTTTATCAACCGGATTGCCAACGGCAAAAATACCGGAGTTGTTGTTTCTCCCGAAAGCATGACGGAAAGCGACGTAGTGGAAAACTTTTTCACTTGGAGGGCCTTAAAATCGAGGTATCTGTACACGAAACAATTTTATCAAGGCGCACGTTCGTTCATTTTCGGGTGGGAAACCTTTTCAAAGTATCTTTTTTATCTGACACTTGTGGCTTCCCTGGTGATTGGAGTTTTGGCGAAGAATTATATTCTGCCGGCATTGGGAATTCTTCTTTTCCTTATTCGGTTTTGGTTTCAGGCGCTGATTATTAACCGCAACAGCCGGCTTTTCGCGTCGGGAAAATTCTACCTAAGTTTGATTTTTCTCGATATTTTTCAACCTTTCAATAATTTACGGTTCCGAAAATACGCCAATAAACGAAACGCGCCAAGGCGAAAAGCATGACTCCGACATTCTGTCATATAAAAATACCTCAAAATCATACCTGTTGGGTTAAAGCGGGTTAATCGCTTTTTTGTTTAGTTAAAAGTGTTAAAATCGAAAAAAAATAACTTGACATTGTATCTTTTTTGTTGTTATATTTGAAAATTGAAAATGTTAAAATCAAATATTCAACAAAAAACTATAAAATTATGAGCACAGGAAGTTTTAAAAATGTATTGGGAATCATTTTGGTTGCCATACTCAGTTCTGTTATAACCTTATTTGGTTATAATTATATCAGCAAAAACAGAAGTCTGTCACCTGCCGATAAAGCGGGTATAGCCTCTTCTGAAAACATGGGCCAATTGGCTAATTCGTTTGGACAAGACAAAAACGTTAAGTTAACAAATCTCACTACGGCCGACGGATATCCGGACTTTACCGAAGCTGCCGAAAAATCCATTCACGGTGTAGTACACGTAAAAGCAAAATCCATGCGTCAGCAGCAAATGAATCCGTTTGATTTCTTCTTCGGTTTTGGAGGAGATGGCGAAGGTTACGGACAACCGCGCGAACAAATCGGTTACGGATCGGGCGTTATCATATCGAAAGACGGATACATCATAACCAACAACCACGTTGTTGATCAGGCAACGGAAGTATCGGTTACGCTGAATGATAATCGTGAATTTACGGCAAAAGTTGTCGGTACCGACCCAACATCCGATATCGCTCTGCTAAAGATAGACGGTAACGATTTCCCATACATTCCGTTCGGCAACTCCGACGCGCTGAAAGTTGGCGAGTGGGTGCTTGCCGTTGGTAATCCGTTTAACCTCACGTCAACGGTTACCGCAGGTATTGTGAGCGCAAAGAATCGGGGAAATATTGTAGGCGATGATCAAGGCATCCAATCTTTTATCCAAATTGATGCGGCGGTTAATCCCGGGAACAGCGGTGGCGCATTGGTAAATACCCGTGGAGAATTAGTCGGGATAAACACCGCAATTTATTCGCAAACCGGGAATTTTACCGGATATGCCTTCGCAATTCCTATTTCAACCGCAGGTAAAGTGGCTGCCGATTTAAAGGAATACGGAAGTGTTCAACGCGCAGTTCTTGGCATTCAGGTGCCGAACATCGAAAATATCCGCCGGCAGGATCCCGCTAAAGCCAGTGAGCTTTCAAAGATACAAGGTGTTCTCATCGAAGATTTTTCGGAAAGAAGTTCTTCAAAAGCTGCCGGTTTGGAAAAAGGTGATATTATTAAAGCGATTAACGATGTTCCCATCAACAATTTCGCAGAATTACAGAATCAACTGAACCGTTTCCGCCCCGGCGATAAAGTACAGGTTACCGTGGACAGAAAAGGATCGCAAAAAAATTATTCCGTGGAACTTAAAAATTTGCAGGGGAATACTGAAATCACCCGGAACCAGGTTCTGAACGCAATGAGTTTGCTCGGAGGCACCTACGCTACCATACCCGAAAACCAAAAAAGTGCGATGGGCATCAGCAGCGGGATCGTGGTAAATAGTGTTACAAACAACGGACTGCTCAGAAAAAACGGTATAAACAAAGGATTTATCATTATGCGTGTCAATAATGTTCCCGTGAACAGCGAGGCAGACTTGAACAAAATTGTAACATCCACCAGCGCGAGCAATCAGGATAAAGTAATCCTCGTCGCCGGATTTTATCCGAACAGCAAAACACAATACATTGCTATTGATCTGAGTCAGAAATAAACAAGAATGTTAATTTGAGTTAATTCACGCTTTTGGTGTAACAAAAATGACTTTAGCGTGTTGTTATAACAAAGGGTACGGCATAAGACCGCATCCTTTGTTATTCGTTTTAGGGAGTTAAATGAAAATCATGGAAATATCGAAAAAAATGATTACTTTTGCACCCCGAAACAAAAAATGTAAGACAGGATTAAATACATAAATGAGACAATTAAAAATAACAAAATCAATAACGAATCGCGAAAGCGCCTCATTGGACAAATATCTTCAAGAGATTGGTCGTGAAGACCTTATCACTGTTGAAGAAGAAGTGGAATTGGCTCAAGCGATAAAAAAAGGCGATCGGCTGGCACTGGAAAAACTTACCCGAGCCAATCTTCGCTTCGTCGTTTCGGTCGCAAAACAATATCAAAACCAAGGGCTTAGCCTTCCGGACTTGATTAATGAGGGGAACCTCGGATTAATTAAAGCAGCTGAAAAATTTGATGAAACCAGGGGTTTCAAATTTATCAGCTATGCCGTTTGGTGGATACGTCAATCTATTTTGCAAGCGTTGGCCGAACAATCGAGAATCGTAAGATTACCGCTTAATCAGGTAGGTTCGTTAAATAAAATAAGCAAAGCTTTTCAGAAATTCGAGCAGGAGAACGAAAGACGTCCTTCAGCCGAAGAACTTGCCCAGGAACTGGATATATCGGTAGATAAAGTTTCGGATTCACTCAAAGTCTCCGGCCGACATATATCTATGGACGCCCCTTTCGTGGAAGGCGAAGACAACAGCTTGCTGGACGTGCTGGTGAATGACGATGCTCCGGTAGCCGACCGTACGTTAATTAACGAATCGCTGCAGAAAGAGATTGATCGCGCACTTTCCACACTCACCGAACGCGAAAGCGATATCATTAAAATGTTTTTCGGCATAGGTTGTCAGGAAATGACACTCGAAGAAATCGGGGACAAGTTCCAATTAACGCGTGAGCGTGTGCGCCAGATAAAGGAGAAGGCTATCCGACGGCTTCGTCAGGATTCCCGCAGCAAACTTTTGAAAAGTTATCTGGGATAATATCACAACGTATTTCGCCGACAAAAACGGGACAAATGACGCTCAATGGGGAAAAATACCCCTAAAACAGTCGTTTTTAGCGATTTTTTTTAGTAAAAATACCATTTATATAAAATTAAGCTATATATTTGCACTCGTATTTAATATAGAATAGACGTTCATTATTATGCAATGGACAAGTTGCTGAAATAATGTTTTATAGCGATAAAACAGTTTATTTCATTAATTTTTTCGCTCCACTGCGAACATTTTAATTTAGTAAATGTTATATAAAGCGAAACAAGATAACCGCACCACGCAATTGCAGGTGCCAGTAACTAAAAAATATTATCGAGTTATTGTAATAAAAAAAATGTTTAATTAGAATTTAAATTTATGAAAAAGTTTAGTTTACTTTTAATTTCGGCTCTTGTTGCAATCGGAATGAGTGCACAAGAAGTACAAAATGTTTCTAACGGTACAGTGTATCTGAAGGACAAAGCTAGTGATCATTGGTTCATCGGATTAGGCGGCGGTGTGAACACCTATAACATGAAGAAATTCGATAACATAGGTGACAGAATCGGTTGGCAAGGCCAATTGAGCTTAGGAAGATGGAACTCTCCGGTATGGGGTGCACGTTTGGTTATTGACGCGGGCGAACCCGTAATAAACTACGCTAACGGTACCAAAATGAAATGGATAGGAGGTCATTTGGATCTGATGTATAATTTAACAAATGCTTTAGTAGGTTATAACGCAGACAGAGTTTATAGTTTCGTTCCTTACTTAGGTGTAGGTTACATGTACGGTATGCACGAATGGTTCAAAAAACCGGAACCTAACAGCGGTATTTTT
>JAQVEB010000156.1 GCA_028698105.1 Petrimonas sp.
TACTTAGATATCAATAATGTTACAGGAATGTTACGAAATTGATAGAGGAGAAGTTTAGTTTTTTTCCGCGTATTCGGATGGAGTCATGTTGAATACGTCTCTGAAGCATTTGGTAAAATAGGCGGGTGACGAAAAACCTGTTTGATAGGCGATTTCACTGATGGAATAACGACGCTGACCTAAAAGATTGACCGCTTTCGCCAGACGAAAATTACGCAGATAGTCCACGGGGGTAAGCCCCGTTATCTCTTTTATTTTACGGTAAAGATGTACGCGTGAAACGCCAAGCTGCTCGCTTATTTTTTCCACGGAAACATCCGATTGTGCGTAAGATGATTCCAGTTGGGCGATGAATTTATTTAGAAACAACTTGTCGCTATCAAGAATTTCTGTATCCTCGTTACTTAATGGAGTTCCACCCGCCTGCATGGTTTTCATGAATTTCTTTTGCAACTGCCGTTTTTCTTCGAGCAGCCGGATGATTTTTATCTTAACATAGTCAATTTGAAACGGTTTCTGAATGTAATCATCGGCGCCTTCCGCTATGCCGTAAATACGTTGGTCAATTTCAGACAAGGCCGTGAGCAAGATAACCGGAATATCCGACAGTTCGGGAGATGACTTAATGTTCCGGCACAAATCGAACCCGTTCATTTCGGGCATGAGCACGTCACTCAAAACAAGTGTTACGTGGCTGTTCTCATTTAAAATCTGCAACGCATCTGCGCCGTTACCGGCACTGATAATACGGAAACTATCGGACAGTTCATCAACCAAATATTCACGGATATCTTCATCATCCTCCACTACCAATATCGTATAATCGTATTTTTTGCCGATAATTTCGTTCGTGAGTTCTTTGTTGATATCAGGGAGTACGGAATGAAAGAATTCGGGATGTTCTTCTTTTGTCGCAGACTCAGGTGAGGTATATTCTTTTCTTATCGGAATGTCAATCCTGAAAATTGTTTCCTGATCAGGAACACTTTGCACGGTAATATTACCTCCGTGAAGTTTCATAAATTCCTGAGAGAGATGCAATCCAATTCCTGTTCCTGTGCTGTTGTTTGTGGTATCTGTGTAAAAACGGTCAAAAACAAACGGCAGTTTCTCCTTATTGATACCGCTTCCGTTGTCTTTTACTGCTATGGAAACCATATTTTCGGCTGTATGGACGGCCACATTTATTTTTCCTCCGTCCGGCGTAAACTTAAAAGCGTTTGATAACAGATTTACCAGCACTTTTTCTATTTTATCGTTATCGAACCAAATGTTTAAAGCCGGTTGGTTGGATTCAAAGGAGTAACTTATATTTCGGGATTCGGCAAGCCCATCGAAAAGAGATTTTACCGATGCTGCCAATGAAACCATATCCTTATAGCCCAAGTCTAACTGGAGTTTATTGCTCTCTATTTTTTGAAAATCCAGTAATTGGTTAATTACGCGGGTAAGCCTGTCTGCATTTTTCTTCATCCGCAATAAATCGGCTTGAAGATGCAAGTCCGACGTGTTTTTTATCCATTTTTCTATTGGATTCAGAATGAGCGTGAGCGGAGTTTTCACTTCGTGAGATACGTTCATGAAAAAACGTACTTTTTCGTCGGTAACTTCTTTGATTTGCTCATTTAAAGCAATAAGTTGTTCTTTTTGTTTCTCGGTTTCGTTATTTATTACCCTGAGTTGGTGATTTCTTTTTTTGATCTTCCGGTTAATGAAAAAAATGTATATGGCAAAGGCAACCAAGACGGCCATCAATATGAGTATGGTTCTGAGAGAATGTCTCAGAATACTGAATCTGGTCAACGTGTTTTTCATAAGCTGCCTTTGCTGCTCTATCCTTTTCTGATAGTTGATGAGTTGATTGGATTGCATGAGCAACGTAGTTGCAGTCGGCTTATCAATCAGCGCAGTATTGAGAATATATCGCTTATCAACAGGCTCGCCGCGAACGATTTTCATCGCCGTTTTTATTATCTGATCGCCGCCGGTAGGATAGAGGAACGAAGCGTCTAAGCGCTCATCGGCAACAGCTTCAAGGCCTGCGTCTTTACCGAATGCTCCGTCAACTCCGAGAATTTTTATTTTCTGAACAAGAGATGAGTCGGTTGCCATAATAGCATCGCGTGCACCCAAAGCCATTACATCGTTATGGGCATACACTAAATCTATTTTACCATAATCTGTTATTTTTTCGGCCTCGATTTTTGCAATCTCTCTTCGCCATTTGCCCTCGATGGTTATGAAGTGAAAGTTTTTCGATTTATCCAATCCGTCAATAAACCCATTATGGCGCTCCTGAGCCGGAGAAGTGGTCTTGGTTCCCCATACTTCGAGAATGGTTGCACCGGACGGCAACAATGAACTTGCATATTGTCCGGCCATTTTTCCTATTTGATAACTATCACCACCCACGTAAGATGTATATTCGTCGGAATTGATTTTTCTGTCCACAATAATAGTAGGAATGCCTGCCTTGTATGCTTCTACAGCAACGGGCGTAATAAAATCGGATTCGTTTGGCGAAATGATCAGAACGTCCACTCCTTTACTGATTAGTTCGCGTATCTGTTCAATTTGAAGTTGATTGTTTTCGTGGGCGTCTCGTAATAGAATGGTTAAATTATCGTGCCCCGAAGCTTCGATATTCATTTCTATTTCCATGGCCTGCCGCCACACATCATCCGTCATACATTGCGAGAAACCTACAACATATTCTTTCTCTTTTTTTTCGTTTTCACAACCAATGAAAATGAGGGCAAAGAACACAATTAAAAGAATATGAAAAAGTTTTATTGGCACGATGTCAGATTATTAATGATAAGTGGTAAAATTTCTTTAAGAAAAAATTATTAAGTAAATGCTAAGAATTATTGTGATATTTTCGTCTGATAAGCCTGCGGCGATAGGCTACGCTGATAAGCAGAAAGCCTCTTGAAATATTAAACGCCGCGACTTTATCGCGAACGAAGTGAGTCTATCTTCGCCGTTAGGGGAACTATCGCGTAAGCCTATCTATGTAAAACGTTACAATAATTATTTTAGAATACTTATTTTCTCCCCAAAGATAACGATTTTATCAATTTTCCAACAAAAAACATTAAAATCAACACGAAAATAATAAACGCCCCGCTCGGGACATTCAGGTAATACGATAAAAGCAGCCCGACGACGCATCCGATAAAACTGATTCCGGCCGACCAGCCGATGATTTTTGCGTAGTTTACGGTAAAGAGGTTTGCCGTCATCTGCGGAACGGTAATCAATGAAAGGAGTAAAACGATACCAACTAATCTGATACTCAGTACAATGGTTGCGGCAATAAACAACATCATGGCATATTCGATAAAACGAATGGAAACCCTGCGGGTTTTGGCAAATTGCGCATCGAAGGAAACCGAAACGATGTCGCGGTAGTAAACCGTAAAAAACAGGCTTAACACCACCGACAGCAGTACCAACGACCAGATGTCGGTTTTCGTAATGGTCAGGATATTCCCGAAAAGGTATTCCGACAGGTTGGGCGCGTAACCCGGCGTGAGAAACGTGAGAATGATGCCCACAGCCATTCCCAGCGACCAGAAAACGGCTATCGCCGAATCTTTGCGCACGCCTTGTTTATCCGAAAGCCATTTGATGCCGAAAGCCGAAAATATAGAAAACGCCATCGCCGAAAAAATGGGATTCAGCCCGAAGTAGAACCCGATACCCAGTCCGCCAAACGAGGCATGCGTGATACCACCGCTGATAAAGACCAGCCGGCGTGAAACCACGTACGTGCCTATGATGCCTACGGCAATACTCGCGAAAAGGCTTCCGAGCAGCGCATTTCTGAAAAAAGCGTAATTGAAAAGTTCTAAAACGTTCATCCGTGTTTACGCGTGGACTTTCTTGCGGCGCAAATCGTTGATCACCATCAAGACTTCGTCTTTTATCTGATTGGGCAGGTCAATGCCGCGCATCTGAAGGCTTCTGATCCACCGTGGCTTTTCTTCGTCCAGCATGGAATAAAACACTTCCCTGAATTCTTCCGCTTCAGGTTCTGTGTATAAGGCGGCATCTTTTCCCTGATAGGTGTCCAGTTCTTCGTCGTCAAAATATTCCGGTTCTTTGGTGAAAGCCGCAATCAGGCTGTCTTTTTCACATACCTCATGCGCGCCGCAGCAACCTTCGTCAACGATTGACGGGGTGGGGTCGTTTTCCTTTACGTTCCCTTTTCTGCGCTGTGCCGCGTTCCATAACGCGAGCGCTATAATAAAGAAGGCGATAAGGCCTAAAAATATAAGTAAACTTTGCATTTAATCTTCAATTTCCTTAATGATGAAACCGGCACTTTTAATATCGGCCCAAAAATCGGGATACGATTTCGAAACCACGTGCGGATCGGCTATGGTAATTGATCCCAGCGGGATGCAAGCCGGAGTAAACGACATCGCCATCCGGTGGTCGTTATACGAGGCGATGGCTACACCGGGTGCAGGGAAGCAACGTTCGCCGTCCCATTCCATGATCCGCGCATCGTCCGATTTTATCGTGTACCCGAGTTTCTGAAGCTCGGTTTTCAGTGCTTCTATGCGGTCGGTTTCTTTTATTTTGAGTGTTTGCACTCCCGAAAACATGAACGTGGTGTTTAATAAACAACAGGTGACCACAAAAGTTTGCGCCAAATCGGGTTCGTTCACGAAATCGTGAAAAAATTTCTTAATTGTTTTTCTTGTTTTTCTGATGACGATGCCGTTCTCAATAAAATCGGTTGTCACGCCCAGATCGGCAAACAGGTTTACGAGGTTGGCGTCGCCCTGCAAACTCTTCTTCTGCAGGCCGTATAACGTAATTTCACTTTCGGGAAGCAGCGCGGCAAAAGAATACCAATATGATGCAGCCGACCAATCGGCTTCGACCCTGATTTTTTTCGGAACGTATTCCTGGTTTTTCACCGAAATATCCTGTCCTTCCCACTTTGCTTTCACGCCGTATTCTTCCATCAAGCCCAGTGTGAGGCGGATATAGGGTTTCGAGATCACTTCGTTTTCAAGATGAATCGTGAGTCCTTTCTCCATCTTCGGAGCGATCATGAGCAGAGCCGAGATAAATTGCGAACTCATGTTGCCCGAAATGTACACTTCGCCTCCTTCCAGATGCTTGCCGTTTATTTTCAGTGGGGGATAACCCTCTTTTTCCAGATATTTTATTTCGGCGCCCAACGCGATAAGCGTATCCACAAGCGGATAAATGGGGCGCTCGTGCATGCGCGCGTTGCCTTTTATGATCCACTCGCCTTCCATCGCGGCCAAAAAGGCCGTTAGAAAGCGCATGGCCGTTCCCGCGCCTTTCACGTCGAACACGTTCGATTCAGAGGCAAATGCATCAATGATAACCTGTGTGTCTTCGCAATCCGATAAGTTTTCGATAGTCTCGGCGCTGTAACTCAACGCATTCAATATCAGCAAACGGTTGCTGATGCTTTTAGAAGGCGGGAGCGTGATGGCCTGATGTATTTTATCGGGTGGGGAGATGTTGTATTGCATGTTATATGCCCTATTTTTATACAAAAATACTACATTTTGCAAGAAGCGCAAAACAGAAAACGGGTAATCGGCAATATTTATAACATCGCTTTTTTTGTTTGGGCATTTCATGCGGTTTTGCGCATTTATCCCTGATAAATTATTCGCCGGGAGAATTATTTAAACAATTTTCGGGAAATGCGTTGAAACGTAATTCGGTCGTAGGCGTTTTCATCGCCGTTTTCGTATAAAATGCCTACATCGCCGTTGTTGAAAACCGTCATGTCGGAATAGGCCGAATGGCCTTCGAAAACGGTGGCGGCTTTTTTCCAGTTCCGTCCGCCATCGCGGCTGATCTGGATGGTCATGTTTTTTCTAACGGTTGAGTGCGGATTAGAAAAAAGCAGCGTATTCGTGATGTTTCCGTTTTTTGTGTAATTGATAATGTTTGCCTGACAAACGGGTTCAATGAGTTGCGTTATGTGCTGCATTTCGCCGAGCGTAGCTCCGCCATCGGCGCTGACGGCTTGTAACCGGTGTTTTTCCTGTTGGTTCATGTTGCGCATGTTCAGCAAAACAGTTCCGTTAGGAAGTTCCACAGCCGAACTTTCGTTTCCGTTTGGTACATTGGTAGATTCGCCCAAATGCCATGTTTCGCCGCCGTCGTCGGAGTAGAGCATTTGCGAAAAATGATCGTTGGTTCCCGCTTTTACGTGGTTGGACGGGACAATGAGGCGGTTTTTGTAGCTTTCGTCCTGCAACTGAATGCCGTGACACGGTCCGGTGGCATACCATGTCCAGTTCGGTTTTTTTACCGATGAGGTAATTTCTTTGGGCGCCGACCACGACAGCCCGTCGGTGTCGGAAAACATCACGTACACGCGCCGCCCTTCGTTGGATGTTCCGGCAATGATCTCGCTTTCGGTATCTTCTCCCCGATTTCCGCAGGAAACCAACACGATGCGTCCGTTGGTTTCATTGATGATGGGAACGGGGTTTCCGGAGACGTTGTCGCCGTCGTCGCGCACGATCATGAGTGGGCTCCACGATTTTCCGCCATCCGTAGAACGTTTCATGACCAAATCAATATCGCCTGTATCGGAACACGATGTTTTCCGCGCTTCGGCAAACGCCAGTATGCTGCCTTTTTGCGTGGTAATTATTGCCGGAATTCGGTAGCAGGCATAGCCATCGGTATTTTTTTCGAAAACTGTCACCGATTGAGAAAGCACCGATGAAATGGGGAAAATTAGCGAAAACAGCAGAACTTTAATTTTTTTCATTTTCACCACATCATTAGTCCGTAAACGAAAATAGCGAGAATAGCTACGGGTGCAATATACCGTAAAATAAAAATATATGCTTTCAGGAATTTAATACTGTATTTCAACGAGCCATCGTTCGTCAGTTCTGCAAAGACCATTCTTTTATCGAGATACCATCCCACGAAGAGCGAAATGAATATTCCGCCGATGGGCAACATCCATTTAGCCGAAGCGGTATCCAGCAGATTGAAAAAAGCAGGAGAAAACGACGATAGTGCGCCTAACACGAATGCGCCCAAACAGACAAGTATGGCGGCTTTTTTTCGGGTGAGGCGATACTCTTCTTCCAGATAAACCGTAACCACTTCCATCAGCTATATGGATGAGGTGAGGGCTGCAATGGCCAACAAGAAGAAAAACATCGCCGACCAAAGCATGGAAAGCGGCATTTCGTTAAACAGTTGCGGTAGGGGGAGGAACAGGAGCCCAGGG
>JAQVEB010000157.1 GCA_028698105.1 Petrimonas sp.
CGAAGGAGGAATTAATCCCTTTCATAACTAAACATTTAGCCGACAGAGAACGTTATTACGGAAAGGCCGATATCGTAGTTAAAACCGACCGGTTAATCACCAAACAACACGTCGGCGTTACCGTCAGGCGAATCATGGAAGAACTGAAAAAAATGAAAAAATGATATACGAACCATTAAAAAGCACCTCGTTTTTCGTGCGCGAGATGTTGCAGAAAGCCGATAAAACACGAGCATCGTTTATTATCGGCGTACCCAAAGAAGACCAAAAAGCGGAAAAACGTCTGGCCCTGACGCCCGAAACCACGTCGTTGCTTGTAGAAGCCGGGCATCGGGTGATCGTGGAAAAAGATGCCGGATTAAGCATCAACTATTCCGACCGGTATTATGCCGATTCCGGCGCGGAGATCGTGGATACGCATCAGGAAGCGCTGCAAGCCGATATCATCATGAAAATAGCGCCTCCCACATACGAAGAAGTGCAAATGATGAAGCCTAAAACAACCGTTTTGTCATTTCTGCAACTGCACCAGTTATCCATGAAAATTCTGGAGCTGATGACGGAAAAGCGCATCAACGCATTGGCTTACGAACTTATTTACGATAATACCGGCGCATCGCCCTTTGTGACTGCTATTTCGGAGATCGAAGGCGCCACTTCCATCACACTGGCAGCCGAAATGATGAGCAATGCGCATGGCGGAAAAGGCATTCTGATGGGCGGCATTCCCGGTGTATCGCCCACCGAGGTGGTGATTGTGGGCGCCGGTGTGGCCGGAACGGTGGCTGCGAGGGCAGCTCTGGCGCTGGGAGCAATGGTACGGGTATTCGATAACGACATAGATAAACTGCGTACCATTCAGCAGCGTTTGGGGCGCACGCTTTTTACTTCCACGCTGCAACCCAATGTGTTGCGAAACACCTTTCGTTCGGCCGATGTGGTTATCGGAGCGATGCAGTATGTGAACAAGACGCATTTTTACCGCATTTCGGCCGATCTGATCCACGAGATGAAAAAAGGGGCATTGGTCATTGATTTGCGCATGGCGCAAGGCGGTTGTTTTGAGACCACGATGGAAGCCTGCCTGCCTAATCATCCGGCTATTTTCGAGAAATTCGGCATCCTGCATTTTTGCGAAACCAGCCTTAGCTCACGTGTCGCGCGCACGGCGTCCATTGCGTTGAGCAATATATTTACTTCCATGTTCACCGTTATGACCGATTGCGGCGGTGTGGACCCGTTCGCAAAATTCGATCGCGGCTTTGCCGCCGGATTTTACATGTATTCCGGTAAAATGGTGAATTCCTATGTAGCCAATCACTTTAACCTTGCGGTTAACGATATCGGATTATTCCTGCCGGGGTATTAAAAACATTACCGCCTTTTTTTATCCAGTCTCTGAACAATTATAAAGACAAGTGCGGAAACTGTAATTCCAAAAAAGTTTGAATCCAAATCGAAGGGTAGTGACGTTTCAAGTAAAATTAAAGTGAGAGTGGTTCCTCCTCCAAGGACCATAGAAAATAAAGCTGCGTTCGAAGATGGGTTCTTGCTGAGAAGCGTACCCAATACCGGAACAAACAATCCCGAAACCATAAAGGCATACGAATAGAGCATCAGCTTCAGGACATTGGTCATTACGGTTGCCAGAAAGATAGCCAATACCCCGATTACCAGCGTTGCAATTTGTGAATAGCGGATACTTTTTTTATTGCCTTTTTTGGTATAACCCATGATATCGGTGGTGAAATTACCCGATGCAGCCATCAGGCAACTATCTGCCGTTGACATGATCGCTGAAAAATAAGACGACATCAGCAACCCCATCAATCCTACCGGAAAAATATGTGTTAAAAGTAAAGGGAGAGCAATTTCCTGGTCAATGGCATCTGTAGGGGCAAAGCCCCATTCGGTAAACATACCCTGTTCAAATGCGACGCGGCCCAATAAACCCAGGATTACTCCCATAAAAGCCATCACCGGCCATTCGAAAAGTCCTGCCAAAAACCACGCTTTTTTTGCTGTCTTGAGGTCTTTCGATGCGTAAATCCGTTGATAAAGCGTCATTCCCACAAACCATATCGGAACAATAGTTATGAACCAGTTGAAAAATTGAACAAACGATATATTGTTCATTGACAGGAATTTATCAGGAACATGCTGCTGTATCGCAGTCCAGCCGCCCACTTTATAAAATCCCAACGGAATTCCGATAAGAATCAAACCCGTCATCAGGATGATCCATTGTACGGTGTCGGTGTAAATAACGGCTTTCAGTCCGCCCAAAACGGTATACCCGATTACAATGACCCCCATGATAAGAACCGCTTGTGAAATGGTTATCGCCGGAAAAGTAGCCGCTGCAAGCTTCGCTCCTGCAAGCACCTGAGAACTTGTAAAACCGATATAACCGATCAGTGAAATGATGCCTGCGATAAGTGCCACTTTGCCGTTGTAGTGGTGATGAAGTACTTCGGGAAAACTGAGGAAATTGTGTCTTTTTGCCAGGGGGTACATCTTCGGTATCAGAAAAACGGCGCTTATCCACGCGCCGATAAGACCTGTGAAAAGCATCCAACTGCCGGAAATACCGATAAGGAAACCCAATCCGCCCAATCCGATGGAAAATCCGCCGCCAACATCGGTAGCAACCACCGATAAACCGATGTGCCACGAGCTCATTTTTCGGTTACCTACATAGTAATCGTCGTGCGATTTGTTTTTTCGTAGAAAATAGACTCCCACACCCAACATGGCAATCATGTATAAGGCGAAAATTAAAATGTCGAGAAAATGAATTTGCATAATAAATACTCCCTGAACGGGAAAGAAGACTTTTTGGTTATTTATGGAGAAAATAACCGGGTTTTTGTCCATTTTTAGGACGCAATTATGCAAATATACGGACTTTTGGAGAGAAAAACCAGTGAAAAAAGTGATTTATGGTTTCGATCAAATGGATTCACAACTCGCGCGCCAGCTTTGACCACTTAAAAACAGCATTATCCGGTGAAATTTCCTTCCACGTATCGGTATTAAATTCAAAACACGCGGCCGATGCCGTAGGCAGATTATCGAGTTGCACGCCAAAGTGATTCACCAGATATGTCAGGCCGGGATTGTGTCCTACAACCACGCAACTTCGATGATCATCCGGCAGTTTGGCGATGGATTTCAGTATTTCTCTCACCGAAGCGAGGTAGAGTTCGTGGTCGGTTTCTATTTTTTCCGCAGGAAAACCCATGCTTTCAGCCGCCAATTTCGCCGTGCTTAACGCCCTGTTGGCATCTGAAGAGAGAATAATGTCCGGTGTGCCGGTTTTGGAAAGGATAAAACTCCCCATTTCCGAAGCATTTTTTATGCCTCTGTCACTCAGGGGGCGGTCGAAATCGCGGGTATCGTATTCCCACGATGATTTGCCGTGGCGCAGGATGATCAGTGTTTTCATCGGATCAGTCTCATTTTAATTACGCGAATATCGCTTATCGGCTGGTCGTTCTCGTCGGTGGCCGCTTTCGAGATGCGTTCCGCTACATCCATGCCGCTCAACACTTCGCCATACACGGTGTAATTGCCGTCCAGGTGCGGCGTTCCGCCGATGGTTTTGTAATCTTCGCGCGCCTGCGCGCTGAACTTGTACGTGGAGTCGTTGGGGTGGCCGTATTTTTCTATTTTCCCTGCTTGCATCGTGTCCAGTTGTTCATCGGTGAATTTTTTTCCCACCACAATGTAAAACTGGCATCCCGACGAAGCTTTTTCCGGATTCACGTCGTCGCCTTCGCGCGCGGCAGCCAATACGCCGTATTTGTGGTAGATTGTCGGTGTTCTGAATTCCGCAGGAATAGAGTAACCCACGTCACCGTCGCCCAGAAGTTGGCCTTTGGTGGCGGTTTTGGAATCGGGGTCGCCGCCTTGGATCATAAACTGATCAATCGCGCGATGGAAAAGCACCCCGTCGTATGTCTTCGCTTTCACCAGCTTAATGAAATTATCACGGTGCAATGGCGTTTCGTTATACAGTTTCAGTGTGATATTGCCGTAATTGGTTTGCACCAGTACTTTTTGTTCTTTCTGTCTGCCGAATTTCAGCGACGAGCAGGAAGCCACGGTGAAGACCGTGAAAAGGATGAAAAGAATTTTTGGGATTGATTTCATTGGGTGAAATGTTTTTGATATTTCGTCTCTCAACAGTGACTTTTTTTGATTAGCGGCATTTGCTTGGTCGTTCACGGTCAAGTGTTGATCAAACGTGAATTTATTCTGTTTGCAAATATACAAAAAACCTTAAATCAACGATTTAATTTTAAAAACTATCTGTTGCGTTTAAAAGCATCTGCTATTTCAAAAATAGCTGATGCTTAATTTACGTTCGCTGCAATCTCCGTTGCAAAACCAAATACCACACAAAAAGAACAGACCCTTTAAAAACGGAAGAAACGGTGATAGCCCACCAAACGCCGGTAATGCCTATCTGCGAAGCAAACAGCATAGCCATGGGAATGCGCAGGAAGTTAAATACCATACTCACGATGGCGGGCGGGGTGGTTCGTCCGAAGCCGTTGAACATGCCTTCGGTGGTTAGCTCCAGCATCATGAAGAGTTGCGAAACGCCCAGCACGAAAAGATAATCGCCACCGGCGCGATAAGCGGCTTCCTCGGGGACGAAAAGCGAGAAAATAGCGTCGCCATAAAACAGAAAAGCTACCGACACCATGCTGCCGAAAACGCCCATGATCATCAATGTGTATCGGAAAGCGCGTTTCACGCGATCCATGTGGCGCGCGGCGTAATTTTGCGCCACAAAACTACCCAAAGCGGTAGCGAATCCCAACGAAGTATTCCACGTAACGCCCTCAATTTGCCCGCCGGTGGTTTGGCTCATCACGCCCAGATGCCCGCCGTATGTGAACGCGATGCGTACCAGATTCATGTTGATGAACGAGAAAAACACATTCATCGCGGCTACGGGCAAGCCCAGCTTCAGGATGTTTTTGGTATAACTTGCCCGCAACCGGATGAAGAACGGGAACCGGTTAAGGAGTCCGTATTTTTTGAGATGCCAGATAAAAAGCGAGCAAACGATAACCTGCGAAATAACGGTGGCTATTGCCGCTCCCTGCGAACCGAGGTTGAAAACGAAAATAAAGATCGGATCGAGAATGATGTTGAGCACAAGCCCCGAAGCATTGAAGTAAAAAGGAATATCGCTCCGCCCGGAACCGATGTAGATGCCAGAAAAATTGAGGATAAGAAAAACGAACGGCAACCCTGCGGAAACAATGCGCATATAGTTCACGGCTTCGGCCGAAATATCGGCGTCCAATCCGAAAAAGGAAACGAAAAATCGGGGCGCCGACACAAACAGCACGCTGAAAAATATTCCGAGAATAACGGCGAGCGTGGTGGTGTGCGAAGCGTAAAACCAGGCCTTATCTATCCTTTTTGCCCCGATGGACTGGCCGATGGAAATTTCGGCGCCGATCTTCGATATGAGCGCAACGGAGTTCATCATCCACATCAGCAGGCCAATGGTGCCCACCGCCGCCACCGACCGGCTTCCCAGCCGGCCGATCCACGCCAGATCAATCAGGTTATACGCCATCTGAATGAAACTCATGGCCATAAGCG
Source organism: Petrimonas sp. (assembly GCA_028698105.1). Taxonomy (GTDB): domain Bacteria; phylum Bacteroidota; class Bacteroidia; order Bacteroidales; family Dysgonomonadaceae; genus JAQVEB01. The sequence continues at coordinate 5,629 of JAQVEB010000157.1, forward strand.
GCATGGCCAGCGTGAAAAGCTGGCGCAGGATACTGCCTTTGGTCAAATCCCGAATTTGCGCGCCGTGTGTAAACTCTGATGACATAATAGTACACATAGTTGAAAAAAGGGCATCATCACCGATGTTGATCGGGACAATACCCTTGGTTGTCTTTTAGAGCGGAAGATAAACTTCTCGTCCTTTCGTTAGAAAGTTTTCACTCTTTTAGAGCGGAAGACGGGGCTCAAACCCGCGACCCTCAGCTTGGAAGGCTAATGCTCTATCAACTGAGCTACTTCCGCATTCAAATAATTCATAATGTATAATTAACAATGCATAATTATGAATTGTGCATTTTGCATTACGAATTAAGCGTGTGGGCAGTGATGGATTCGAACCACCGAAGGCTACGCCAGCTGAGTTACAGTCAGCCCCATTTGGCCACTCTGGTAACTGCCCTTATAAATAATTCACAATGTGTAATTATGAATTAGTGTTTATATTTTTCGTTTAGTGCGATCATTTTCAACGCCGTAATGGCAGCTTCATCACCTTTGTTGCCGTGACGGCCGCCTGCACGGGCTCTTGCCTGTTCGAGCGTGTTGGTGGTGAGTAAGCCGTAAATTACAGGGATGTTATATTTTTCGTTCAAATCGGTTGCTCCTTGCGTAACACCCTGACAAACATAAGTGAAGTGCGGCGTTTCGCCCTGGATTACACAACCCAATATGATGACGGCGTCCACGCCGGCTTTCTCAATGATGAGCTTAGCGCCGTAAGTGAGTTCAAAGCTGCCGGGAACGGTTTCAATTACGATATCGTCTTTCTCCACGCCGAATTTCACCAGCGTATCGTGCGCGCCTTCCAACAGGCTACCCGTAATGGAAGAGTTCCATTCCGAGACAACGATACCGATTCTTTTTCCTTTTCCGTTAGGAATTTCGCTTGGGTTGTAAGACGATAAATTTTGAAGTGCTGTTGCCATTTTCTGAAAATAGATTTTTTATTTCTGAGCGCTTCCCTGTTCCAGTTTGGCTGCCTCAATGTATTTATCGGCTTCCTGAGCCTCGGGTGAGTTCAGGTATTTATCTTTGAGCGTAGTGAACGTTTCAATTGCTTTGTCGAAATTCTTTTCGTTCAGATAGGCAAATCCGGCTTTCTTGTAAAAAATGGGGCTCAGCATTTCGTCATCGGCCTTTTTTGCCGCGTTCATGTAGTGCGTAATAGCTTCTTTTGAATTTCCCATATTCATGTAAACATCGCCAATGGAACCTTCGATGGCAGGCGATATCAACAAATCGTTGCCTTTGAATTTTTTCAGGTGTTCAAGCGCTTTTTCGTTGTTACCGAGCCGGCTGTACGAAATTCCGGCATAAGCCTGTGCCAAATCGGCCGTTTTTGTGCCGCCAAATTGGTCAATGATGGCTTCAAATCCGATGTAGTCGTTCCCGTTGCCGAAGATGGCAAGCGAATCCTGGCCGTTTTGGTAATAGCGTTCGCCTTTGTAAATGGCGGCTTGCGCTTTGTTGTTTTTGGGTATCTTATATAAGTAATGATAAGCCAGAAAAATACCAACAATGGCTACCACAACGCCCAAACCGATAAGGATGTTTTTTTGATTTTTTTCT
>JAQVEB010000158.1 GCA_028698105.1 Petrimonas sp.
AGCGGTGGCATACATGGGAACCATAACCGCTCTGTTGGCATACGCCGCGAAATCGGTGATCAGGTATTTTTCCATGTTTTGCGAATAAACACCGATATTGTTGCCGGGCTCAATTCCCATTTCGGCTATAGCGCGTGCCGTTTTCATAACGAAATCCGAAAATTCCGTCCACGACATTTGTTCCCATTTGCCATCCGATGATTGATATTTGAGTTGAAGCCTGTTCTTATATTTTTTCGCCTTCTCGTGAACCAGTTCGCCTAAATGATAATATTCCATCACCTTATACTTTTTGATTTCTTCAAAGATAATGTTATTTATTTATTTTTAGTTCCTTAAACAGAGGGAATTTGTAAAAAAAGGCCTTTTATTTTCCGAAATATTTACTTAACAATCTATAAACTCGATGTTTAATTAACTACACTTAACGCGAATTTTGTACATAAATAAAACAATGCCCTTATCTTTGTAGCCGTTATGAACTATTATTCTCGCATATTTCCGCTAATAATGCTTATGCTTTTGTCCCTTACATCAAAAGCACAAGAGTATTATTATGCCGATTATAATGAAGACGGGGGCAAAACCAAAACCTCTACCATTTACCTTATGCCCAATGTGTATCCGGCTGTTTTAATCGAAGGAGACACTGTGGCCTGCATGTGGCTGAGGGATTTTATCAAATATTCTCCCATAAATTTCCGATCCACACGTGAGATGGTTCAGTATAACAAACTGATCAGAGATGTAAAAAAAACGCTTCCTTACGCCAAGGAAATTTCCGATATTATCATTGAAACGTATGAATATATGGAAACGCTGCCCGACGATAAAGCCCGTCAGAAGCACCTGGAAGCGATGGAAAAATACCTCAAAGATGCTTACACCCCGAAAATGAAAAAATTGACCAGTTCGCAGGGGCAACTGCTCATAAAATTGGTTGACAGGGAAACTCATACCTCTTCCTACGACATTGTGGAAGCATTCATGGGTAGCTTTAAGGCTTTCTCCTACAATGTTTTCGCCAGCCTTTTCGGCAACAGCCTGAAAAAACGATACGACCCCTATGGCGACGACCGGCTGACGGAACGCGCATGCGTTCTGGTAGAACAGGGAGCGATATAATTATCGCTCTTTTTATTTGCCAACCCATACAACCCATTCTTTTTCTTGCTAACTTTGCGCTCATTTTTAACGCACACTTTATGCATTTGCAGTTTCCGAAAGACTTTCGTCCCGCATTTTTCACGACGCTGAAAAATTACAATAAAAAGAAATTCGCTGCCGACCTCATGTCGGGGCTTATTGTGGGTATTGTGGCATTGCCTTTGGCCATCGCGTTTGGTATTGCTTCGGGCGTAACGCCCGAAAAAGGTATTTTTACGGCCGTTATCGCCGGATTTATCATCTCTTTTTTAGGCGGGAGCAATGTGCAAATTGGAGGACCTACCGGCGCGTTTATTGTCATCGTTTACGGCATCGTGGAACAATTCGGCATCACAGGACTTGCCATAGCAACCGTTTTGGCGGGCGTTATGCTTATGCTGATGGGATTCCTCAAACTCGGTTCCGTAATACGCTTCATTCCCTATCCCATTGTTGTGGGATTCACGGCCGGTATCGCGCTAACTATTTTTTCCACCCAGATGAAAGATTTTTTTGGGTTGCAAATGGATAAAGTCCCTTCGGATTTTTTTCAGAAATGGCAAGCTTATTTTCAGCATTTCAGCTCCATAAACGTGTGGGCCGCGGCTATCGGCATTGTGAGCGTTATCATTATTTTCGTTGTTCCGAAGATTTCCAACAAAATTCCGGGATCACTCGTTGCGCTCATCCTGATGACTATCGCGGCTTATTTGCTGAAAAACAACCTGGGCGTGCAGGGAATTGAAACCATCGGCGATCGTTTTACGATAAAAAACGAATTGCCCGGGTTCGCTGCTATCGGATTTAATCTGGAAAGCGTCCGCATGCTTTTCCCTTCGGCCTTTACCATCGCCATGTTGGGCGCTATCGAGTCGTTGCTGTCGGCCACCGTAGCCGATGGCGTTATCGGCAAAAAACACAACTCCAACATGGAACTTGTGGCGCAGGGCGCGGCAAATATCGTTGTCCCTTTTTTTGGCGGCATCCCGGCCACCGGAGCCATTGCACGTACCATGACGAACATCAACAACGGAGGAAAAACTCCCGTTGCAGGAATCGTGCATGCCGTTGTATTGCTTCTCGTGGTGCTCTTTTTGGGGAACCTCACTAAACATATCCCGATGGCTTGCCTGGCGGGAGTGTTGGTGGTTGTGGCATACAACATGAGCGAATGGAGAACATTTCTTTCGCTTTCAAAACAATCGAAATCCACGTTGGCAGTGCTTCTCACCACATTCGTCCTGACAGTGGTCTTCGATCTTACGATTGCCATCGAAGTAGGCCTTCTGCTTGCCATTTTCATTTTCCTCAAACGCATGACGGACAGCACGCAGGTATCGGTTACGATGGACAAACTCGATATTTCCAAGGAAATAGAATCGCACTCCGGGAACCTGCAGGACGAAGTGCTGTATTTACCCAAAGGGGTGGAAGTGTACGAAATTGACGGGCCTTTTTTCTTTGGCGTAGCCAACAAATTCGATGATATTATGCGTGAGTTGGGCGATAAAGCGCGCGTGCGCATTATTCGCATGCGCAAAGTGCCTTTTATTGATTCTACCGGCCTGAAGAACCTTGAAACGTTGTGCAAAAGCTCGAAGAAAGAAAAAATTGATGTTATTTTATCGGGAGTGAACGAAACCGTGCGGGCGGCTCTCGAAAAATCGGATATTCCTCGTCTTTTAGGCGAAGAAAATATTTGCTCAAACATCCATGCTGCTGTGGAGAGGGCGAATGTGTTTACGAAAGAAATTGAAAGGATTTCTCATACACACAAAAGACAGAATTAAATGAGAGTATCCTGAAGAATGGATGTTAACCACTAAAATTACAATTAGAAGATGGATTCCTGAAGATGCGTATAGAAGTAATTCGATCATTTTTAGGCAAGTACTGCAATTTTAAGTTGAGCGACTTTTAAGACACCATTTAAATGATAACTCGTATCTTTGTACTCACTTTGTAAGTAAATCATCTCATTTCATTCTGGAATTATTTTATACTGCAGCATAAATAAGAGTTATATTATTTAAGATATTTGCAAAATTCTTAAATAAGGGTTACCTTTGTTTAAAAATTATTGTAATGAAAAACTATAAATCCGGACATTATATAAACCAAGGTTCCTATAAGAGTTTTCAACCGTCATTGATCAACCGACAATTGGAGCTTGATAATATGGAAGTATTACAACTCCTCAGTCAAGCTGACAGAGAGTTAGGCCGTTTAGATATGTTCTCAAAATATATTCCTGATGTTGACCTTTTTATACGTATGCACGTTTTAAAAGAAGCTACAAAAAGCAGCAAGATAGAGGGGACTCAAACGAATATAGAGGAGGCGTTGTTGGAAAAAGAGGATATTCCTTTGGATAAGAGAGGTGACTGGGAAGAGGTACAGAATTACACGAAAGCAATGGCGTGGGCTATCAACGAACTCGAAAAACTTCCTTTTTCTTCACGATTAATCCGAGAAACACATAAAATTTTACTTCAAGGTGTTAGAGGAGAACACAAACAACCGGGTAAATTCAGAAACAGTCAAAATTGGATAGGTGGAGTAACAATAAATGATGCGATTTTTATTCCTCCAGTTCATAATTCTGTGCCCGAATTGATGAGTGATTTAGAAAAATTTCTTCACAATGAAGAAATATTCATACCTGAATTGCTGAAAATTGGACTTGTTCATTATCAGTTTGAAACAATTCACCCTTTTCTTGACGGGAACGGAAGGGTTGGAAGATTACTTATTCCATTATATTTGGTAAGCAAAGGTATTTTGAAGAAACCTATATTATATCTTTCCGATTTTTTTGAAAAAAATAGAAAGTTATATTATGACAACTTGACTCTGGTAAGAGATAAAAACAACCTTTCACAATGGTTTAAGTTCTTTTTGGTAGGAATAATTGAAACTGCCCAAAACGGTATAACAACGTTTGATAATATTCTCCAATTACAAAAAACTGTTGAATCAAACATCCAAAAATTAGGCAGTAGAGCAGCAAATGCAAAAAAAATAGTTGATTATTTGTATAATAATCCCATCATAAACGCCGAAAAAGTGAGTGAAAAAGCAGAGATATCAATGCCATCAGCATATAGATTAATTGCTGATTTAGAAAAGCTTGATATATTAGAAGAAGTAACAGGAAGTCAACGAGGCAGAGTATATGTACATGAAAATTATATAAAGCTTTTCAAATAATTTTATTGGTTACTCCAGATTTAAATTTTACATGACATACCCACCTTCAAAATATCAATATACCGACTTCCTCCCCACCACCAAAAAAGAAATGGATTTGCGTGGCTGGGACGTTGCGGACGTGATTTTGTTTTCGGGCGATGCATACATTGACCATCCGTCGTTTGGCACGGCGGTAATCGGGCGATTGCTGGAAAGTGAGGGATTGCGCGTGGCCGTTGTGCCTCAACCGAATTGGCGCGACGATTTGCGCGATTTTAAAAAACTGGGCGCTCCGCGCATGTTTTTCGCCGTAACGGCGGGTGTGATGGACTCCATGATCAACCACTACACCGCCAATAAACGCCTGCGCTCCAACGACGCCTATACGCCCGACGGGCGTGCCGATATGCGTCCCGACCGCGCCGTAACGGTTTATTCAAAAATCCTGAAAGAATTGTATCCCGACGTCCCTATCGTCATTGGCGGTGTTGAAGCTTCGCTTCGGCGCGTTTCGCACTACGATTACTGGGACGACGCGCTCCACAAAACCATACTGGCCGATACCGGCGCCGAACTGCTGGTGTACGGAATGGGCGAACTGCCGTTGAAACGTTTGGTGAAAGAACTGCGCGAAGGGCGGAAAATCGGCGAGATTTTCGATATTCCGCAAACAGCATTTTTGTTGCCGAAAAACAACGTACCGCAGAACCCGTTCGACGAAGAAGTCGCCCTCTTCTCCCACGAAGAGTGCGTGAAAGACAAACTCAAGCAAGCCAAAAACTTTCGCGTGGTGGAAGAGCAGTCCAATCGGTTGCACGCTGCGCGTATCTTGCAGAACGTGGCCAACAAAACATTGGTCGTGAATCCGCCCTATCCGCCAATGACGGAAAGCGAGATTGACGCTTCTTTCGATTTGCCTTACACCCGTTTGCCGCATCCCAAGTACAAAAACAAGCATATTTCGGCGTATGAGATGATCAGGTTTTCCGTCAATCTGCATCGCGGATGTTTTGGCGGTTGCGCTTTTTGCACCATTTCGGCGCATCAGGGGAAGTTTATCGCTTCGCGATCGGAAAAATCCATCCTCGGCGAAGTAAAGAAAATCACCGAAATGCCCGATTTCAAAGGGTATATCAGCGATTTGGGCGGCCCGTCTGCAAATATGTACAAAATGCAGGGTAAAGACCTCTCGGTGTGCGAAAAGTGCAAACGTCCTTCGTGTATCCATCCCAAAATCTGTCCGAATCTGGATACCGACCATTCCCGCCTTCTGGATATTTACCGTGCCGTGGATGCGTTGCCGGGTGTAAAAAAATCGTTTATCGGAAGCGGTGTGCGCTACGATATGCTGCTGCATAAAAGCAAAGACGAACAAACAAACACGTCAGCGAAAAAATACACCGAAGAGCTCATTAAAAAACACGTTTCCGGACGGCTGAAAGTAGCCCCCGAGCACACTTCGGATCGAACGCTAAACGTCATGCGAAAACCATCGTTCCGTCAATTCTACGATTTTAAGCGTATTTTCGATGATATAAACACCAAAAACAACCTTAATCAGCAACTTATCCCCTACTTCATTTCATCCCATCCGGGCTGCGCGGAAGAAGATATGGCCGAGTTGGCCGCCCTTACAAAAAACCTGAATTACCGGCTGGAACAAATTCAGGATTTCACGCCTTCGCCCATGACGCTCGCCACCGAAATTTACTACACGGGCTATCATCCATACACGCTGGAGCCGGTGTACACCGCCATAACCAAATCGCAGAAGAACGCCCAACACCAATTTTTCTTTTGGTACGATCAAAAGCATAAAAAACACATTATCAACGAACTAAAAAGATTAAATAGACCCGACCTCATCAAAAGACTCTACCCGAAAGGTTAATTTGAGTTAAATATAAAAAATTCTTCGTTTTTCATGCAGCGTTTTTTCGGTTTTTGCATCTATTAAATAGAACTCGCAAGAAAATCGCTTTTGCATGAACAAAAAATACCTCGTGATCGGCATCAGTTTGCTCGCCATTTTATTTTACGCGAATTCGTGTATAAATGACGAAAACTCCCTCGGGCAATTCCGGGTGGACATTGCAACGGTTGACCTGAACAGCGACGGTAGTTTTTCGTTGACGCTTGATGACGCTACGCGGTTATGGCCAGCGGCATCCGATTTGAACTACGTTCCCGTGCGAGATCAGCGTGTTTTTGTTAATTACACCATTTTATCGGGAGCGCAAAACGGATACGATCATTACATCAGGATAAACGACATTTGGGATATCCTGACCAAAAAGGCCATCAACCTCACTGAGAACAATGCCGACAGCATTGGGAATGACCCGGTTAAAGTGAACAGCATGTGGGTGGGTAACGATTTTCTGAATGTTGATTTCATGTTCAATTACGGCGAAACACGCCCTCACGCCATCAATTTGGTGAAAAATACGCTTGTTACGCCGCCAAATGACGGAAAAATTCACCTGGAATTCAGGCACAACGCATACGAAAGCATCAACACGCGACTGTACGATGGATTTGTGTGCTTCGATTTAAAACCTTTGAGGTTGAACAACGCTGACTCCGTTCAATTATCGGTGAAAGTGAAAGACTGGGACGGCGAAAAAACATACGATCTGGTTTACAGATACAACGAAGCAGCGCTTAGAAATACATATATGAAACCATCCATTCCGGTGATTTCATCAAATGAATACTATTGACTAAAACCATTACTGATTAGTTCTATTTCTTATATGACTTTTTGATTTTCCAAAAACCGGCAAAACCCTGTGAAGAGTTTTGCCGGTTGATTTTTTGGGTTAATGAATCCGAGGTCGGAAACACATCTCACGAAAACATGTTTTATAACACAAAAAAATATTTTTTTAT
>JAQVEB010000159.1 GCA_028698105.1 Petrimonas sp.
GTAGTATGCCACCACGCGATTGAACGGCAGAATGGCGCCGTCGAGCGGCAACGGTTGCTCTTTCACGGGCCAAAGGCCGGTGGTATCGCCGTTGGTAATGCTGTCCAGCTTGGCGAAATATTCCTTTTCGTCCACAAACTTTTTCTTTGCTTTTCTTATTTTTTTTGGAGATGGTTCGGCCGTGGTTTTCAGCGAGTCCGCTCCCTCCGGTTTCGATGAAGAAGAGCCGTTGGTACATGAAAACAAAATGAATCCGATAAAAGTGAAAAGGATTACACGGACAGTGATTTTTATCATTCAGGCAGTTTTTATATACAGATTATTTTTCTGCAAATATACGGCTTAATCTTTACATTAATCGCGGTTTTGTGATGAATTTCTATGCCTTTTACGGCGTTTTTTCACTACCTTTATGCGTTTAAAAAGAAAAACCGAATCTGATGATTATGTATAAAAAGAAATTTATCTCCGGCATTGTTCTTTTCGTTGTTTCTCTTTCGCTGTTTGCCGACGAAGGAATGTGGATGCTGCACTTGCTGAAACAGCAAAAATATCCCGAAATGAAAGCGCTCGGCCTTAAGTTGCAGGATTATGACATCTACAATCCCAACGGTTCATCCCTGAAAGACGCCGTCGTGCAATTCGGCAACGGTTGCACCGGTGAAGTGGTATCATCGCAGGGGTTGGTTCTCACAAATCACCATTGCGGTTACGGCAGCATTCAAAACCACAGCACATTGGAGCACAATTATCTGGAAGACGGATTTTGGGCGCTGACGCCGGCGCAGGAACTCCCCAATCCGGGGCTTACGGTGACGTTCATTGATAAAATTGACGACGTTACGGATTACGTAAAAAGTTGCCTGAAACGCGATGCGGCAAAAGATTCGCTGGGCGTGTTTTACCTCTCGCCAAGTTATCTCAATGCCATTGCGCGCGAAAAAGCCGGAGAGGCATTTTTGAAAGAAAATTACGGAACGGTGGTCGAAATAAAACCATTTTACGATGGTAATCAGTATTTTATGTTTACGAAAAAAGTGTATGCCGATGTGCGGTTGGTGGGTGCGCCGCCGAGCTCCATCGGGAAATTCGGCGCCGATACCGATAACTGGATGTGGCCGCGCCACACAGGCGATTTTTCCGTTTTTCGTATTTACGCCGATAAAAACGGCAATCCGGCGCCCTATTCGCCCGAAAATATCCCGCTGAAACCCAAACGCTGGCTGAGCATATCAACGAAAGGCGTTCAACAGAACGATTTTGCCATGATCATGGGCTTCCCGGGAACTACGAACCAATATTTCACTTCGTGGGAGGTTCTCGAGAAACGGAATATTGACAACGACGTACGCATTCACATGCGTGAGATACGGCAAAAAGTCATGTTGGAGGAAATGCTGAAAGACCCCGCCGTCAAGATACAGTATTCTGCCAAGTATGCCGGTTCCACAAACAGTTACAAGAGCGCGATCGGTGCAAACTGGGCAATTGATAAACGCGATTTTGCACTCACCAAACAGCAACAGCAAGACCGTCTCCTCGCCTGGGCGAAAAAGAACGGAACTAAGGAATACGCCCAGGCATTGAACGATATTGAGATGATCGTTGAGCAACGAAGCGACTTACGTTTTCGCGACCGGATGTTATACGAAGGAATTTCGCGTGGCGTGGAATTTGCTTCCATACCCACACGAAACGCCGACTTACTGGCCTCGGCCCTGCAAAAAAACGACCAACAGGAGTTCGAAAAACTTTCAACGGAACTGTTGAACGATTTCTATCGCTTCGCGAATAAGGATTACAATCCGATGGTGGACAAAAAAGTCTCGTCGGCGTTGATCAGTGAGTATATGCGTTTGATTCCGCGCGAGAAGCAGCCGGAGGCTTTTGACGAAATCTACACGCGGTTCGATGGCGATGCGGCAAGATACGTGGACTATTTGTTTGAAACGTCCATTTTCGGGAGCGGGCAGAACATGAAAAAGTTTCTCGAAGGGAATCGCATCCCCGAAGCGATACTGAACGATCCGATGATCCGCTTCGCGGAATCGGTGAAAGCCGAGGCGGCTTCGCTTAAACAACAGTTAGCCGTTTTCGACCGGCCTTTCGATAAAGCGCGGCAAAAGTACGTACAAGGCATTCTCGCCATGGACGGCGCTTTGGCTCATTTCCCCGATGCCAACCTCACGCTGCGGTTGACTTACGGCAAGGTAAAAGGCTACAGGCCGCGCGATGCGGTGAATTACGATCCGCAAACCACGGTTGACGGAATTATGGAAAAAGAAGATTCCACGAACTGGGAGTTCGTTGTTCCCGAAAAGCTGAAAGAATTATACCGCAAAAAAGATTTCGGGCGTTACGCCATGCCCGACGGCAGAATGCCGGTAGCATTTACGGCCACTACGCACACCACAGGCGGCAATTCTGGCAGCCCGGTGATGAACGCCAAAGGCGAGTTAATCGGGATCAATTTCGACCGCAACTGGGAAGGCGTGGGCGGCGATATTCAATATTTGCCTGATTATCAGCGAAGCATTATCGTGGATATACGCTACGTACTTTTCGTTATTGACAAGTTTGCGGGAGCAAAAAATCTTATTCGGGAAATGGAGTTGAGGTAAATAAATTATGCCGAGTTCTCTAAAAAATAGCACTATTGTCCGATAAAAATTTTCATTTTGTTCTGAAATGATTTGTTATAAACGATTTGAGAAGATACTCGAAATCCATGGCTTGAAAAGCCTGATTTTCATAACCGTATGCAAGCGTAGCACAGCTTACGGTATGAATACTGCCCAAGCCCTCGGCCCGAAGTGGTCGGACTTTTATAATGTGCTGCCTTTCAGGCAGAAATTTCGTGTGAGTTCGTTACCGTAAGCTACGCTCGTTCCTCGCTTGCATACGGTTATGAAAATATCGCCTTTCAGGCGACTGATTATTTTTTTAGCGGACAATACTAAAAAAATAATATGATTTTCGCCTTTTCGTCCCAAATAATTATATCTCGATGCGCTGCACCTCTTGACGTGTGTCATTGAATGGTGCTACAAATATTATCGGCACGCAGTGCCTTTGAGAGATTGAGAAAATACATTATTTTTCTGTATTTATAAAATTGTAAAAAATCTTTTTATTTCTAAAAATAAATGGTATATTTGTAGCAGGTATAGTATTAATTGTTAAACGGGGGAATCATGAAAACAAAGGGATTTTATGCGTTGGCAATAGGTATCGCAGTATTGCTGACGAGTTGCGGTTCGGTGCAGAAAGTATCGAAAAACGACATGGAAAAGCGCTTGGTTGGGCTATGGGAAATGAAAGCAATCCACAACAGTGATGAACCGGGGTATAAAAAAAGGCCTCACGGCATGTTCAAAATGGTTTTCGACGATGGGAGGTTCATCAATTTTCTTTCATCGGAAACGGGTACCGTTATCGTAACGGACGGAACATACCGGTTGCAAGGCGATTCGTTGTATATTGAAACGATCGGTTATTCACAGAACAAAAGTCTTTCGGGGATGGACAATCCGTTGAATATCGAAATGTCTCACAACAGATTTATGTACCTGAAGTGGTTTTTGGCTGTTGACGAATTTGATAACCGGGTTAATCGCTGGGTCGAAGAAATTTGGCAACGCGTAGAGCCGGAGAATGCCGAAATAAGCCGATTCGCCCTCCAGCAAGAACTACGGATGCTGTTGGAAGATAAAGAGATTATTGATGAAATCACCAAGTGATCTGCTTGTCCGTGAAACAGAAAACGCAATCGGAGCAATTACCCGGTTGCGTTTTTTTATTGTCAAAAAAAGACTTCGGTTTCCTGCAACTCAGCGATTGTAATTTTCGAACAACCGGCTGCGCGCCACCATACAAGCGCCCACAATACCGGCCTTTTGTTTTAATTTGGAGCTCACGATTTGGGTATCTTTATTCACCAGCCCCAATGAATATTTTCTTACAGCGCTGCGAATCGGCAACATAATAAATCCTTCCGTTTCGGCAACCTGTCCGCCGATGACCACCAATTCAGGATTGAAGATATTGATGAGCCCGGCAATATATTTTCCCAGTTTGTAACCCACTTCTTCCACAATTTCGATGCAAAGCGGGTCTTCCATGTTGGTGGCTTTAACAATATCGGTAAGGGTGAGGGTATCCATATCTTTCACTTTTTCTGTTAAAATAGACGATTCCCCCTTGCGAATTCTCTCTTGCACCATCCGGTGAATGGCTATGCCGGAAGCTTCGGTTTCCAGACATCCTTTCTTTCCGCAATGGCAGATGATCTCATTGTCGAAAATAGGAAAATGTCCGAATTCGCCCGAAAACCCCGATTTTCCGTAGTATAATTTCCCGTCAATGATGATCCCGATACCCAGCCCCCAGCTTACATTCACAAAAATCACATCCTTTTCTCCTTCCACAACGCCTTTCATATATTCCCCGTAAGCCATTGCGCGGGTATCGTTATCTATGCCCACGTTGTAGTTCAAACTTTTGGAAAGAATTTCCGTTATGGGTTGTTCGCTGAAGTAAAAACTGCTGTAGCTGTATCCCGATTCGGGATTTACGCGTCCCGAAATATTGAGGTTGATGTTGTAGATTTTTTCTTTCAACTCACCGGTTTTGTCTATAAAATGCTGGATGTGACCGCAGAGAATATCAAAAGATTCCGAGGTGTTTTCGAACGTGTACAATATGCCCAGTTGATGTTCCACAATATCTCCTTTAAAATCCATCAGTGCGATGTTCAGATGGTGTCTTGTCATATCCGCACCCACAAAATAAACCGAAGAAGGATTTAAGCCATACACGCTGGGGTGGCGTCCGCCGGCGGTTTGTATTTTTCCGAATTCGCTGATGAGGCCTTGTTCGGTAAGTTCGCCGATGAATTTGGTTACGGTAGGAACACTTAAATCCAGTTCCTTGGATAATTCGGCAATGGTATCGTTACCGCTCGATACGAAATGACTGATAATATCCTTTTTAATTTGGACGCTTTTAGCGTTTTTATCAGTGCTTAGGAAGAAATTTTTTGTCATGATATGAATTTTAAACTCAAGCCCGGAAAATGTACTTTATCAAAAAAACAAATTGCTGATTTTATACAAATATAATAAATATTTTATCAAAGTGCCGGAAGTTTTGTCTTAATAATTAAAAAAAGATTTATTTTGTATTTTTTAGCACATTTCGAATATTTTATGCACCTTTGTAATTCGTTCGAAAACTACAAATTCAACGGTTTTAATTCACTATAAAAACAACTTCTATGAACTATTTCTATCTTGTACCCGTGGCTTCGTTGTTCGCGTTGGGGTTTGCTTTCTACTTTTTCAAAAAAATGATGCGCGAGAGCGAGGGAACGGAAAAAATGAAAACCATTGCCCAATACGTGCGCGAAGGGGCAATGTCGTATCTTAAACAGCAATACAAAGTGGTTACGGCCGTGTTTATCGTATTGGCTGTAATTTTCGCCGTGATGGCCTATTTCGGCCTGCAAAACAACTGGGTGCCGTTTGCATTTTTAACCGGAGGTTTCTTTTCCGGGTTGGCCGGTTTCATTGGTATGAAAACCGCCACGTATGCTTCGGCACGCACGGCTAATGCCGCCAAATCGAGCCTGAACAAAGGCCTGCAGGTTGCTTTTCGCTCCGGCGCCGTGATGGGCCTGGTGGTTGTGGGGCTGGCTCTGCTCGATATTTCGTTGTGGTATCTGGTGTTGGATTACTTTGTTGACAGCGCCGATGAAGGACACAAGCTGATCATGATCACCACCACGATGCTTACCTTCGGTATGGGCGCTTCCACGCAGGCGTTGTTCGCACGTGTGGGAGGCGGTATCTACACCAAAGCCGCCGATGTAGGCGCCGATTTGGTGGGAAAAGTGGAAGCCGGCATTCCCGAAGACGACCCGCGTAACCCGGCAACCATTGCCGATAACGTGGGCGATAACGTGGGCGATGTGGCCGGCATGGGCGCCGACCTGTACGAATCGTATTGCGGTTCAATTCTTTCCACGGCCGCGTTGGGCGCTGCCGCGTATATTGCTAATCCCGAGATGCAGCAAAAAGCCGTTTTTGCTCCCATGCTTATTGCAGCTACCGGCGTGTTTTTGTCCATCATCGGTATTTTCCTGGTTAAAACCAGGGAAAATGCTTCCATGAAAGCGCTGATGAGCGCGCTGAACAGGGGCGTAAACGTGAGCGCGTTTTTAATTGCAGCGATCACTTTTGTCGTTTTTTATCTGCTTGGCTTCCAAAACTGGGTGGGATTGTCATTCGCCGTTGTTGCAGGGTTGCTTGCAGGAATTGTCATCGGCCAGGGAACGGAATATTTTACGTCGCATTCGTATAAACCTACACAAAATATCGCGCACAGCGCGAAAACCGGCCCTGCCACCGTGATTATTTCGGGTATGGGCGCGGGCATGATCTCCACCGTAATTCCGGTGATATCTATTGTTGTGGCAATCCTTATCGCTTACCTGAGCGCCATCCGCTTCGATATCGGGAATATGCTCACGGCCGAGAGCCTGAGTATGGGGCTGTACGGTATCGCTATTGCCGCTGTGGGGATGTTATCTACGTTGGGCATTACACTGGCGACCGATGCTTACGGCCCCATTGCCGATAACGCCGGCGGAAACGCCGAAATGAGCGGCCTGGAGCCTGAAGTGCGTAAACGCACCGATGCGCTAGACGCGCTTGGAAACACTACGGCCGCTACCGGCAAAGGATTTGCCATCGGCTCCGCCGCATTGACGGCGTTGGCGTTGTTGGCTTCGTATATGGAAGAAATCCGCATCGGGATGCTGCGTTTGGGCGATAATTTGCTCGAATTTGCCAACGGCGATACCGTGGAAGTGGCCAAAGCCAGTTTTGTTGACTTTATGAACTATTTTCAGGTTACGCTGATGAACCCCAAAGTGCTCGTGGGGATTTTTATCGGTTCCATGATGGCTTTCCTTTTCTGTGGGTTGACGATGAACGCCGTAGGCCGCGCCGCCCAGAAAATGGTGGAAGAAGTGCGTCGCCAGTTTCGTGAAATAAAAGGTATCCTCACCGGTGAAGGCACACCCGATTATGCCCGCTGCGTGGAAATATCCACCAGAGGTGCGCAGCACGAAATGCTTTTGCCGTCGTTGTTGGCTATCGCCATACCGATCTTAACGGGAGTTCTCCTCGGCGT
>JAQVEB010000160.1 GCA_028698105.1 Petrimonas sp.
TAACTTTGAACATAGAGTGGAATTTTTCACCTAAACAAGTGAAAATTTTTTTATCGGGCAAGCCCTGAAACTCTTTTTTTACGGGGCTTCCCGATTTTTTAACATTCTTTGATGCGGATTTTAGGTACTAACACAATCGAAAGTAAAAAATTTTTCCAATGCAAGTAAAATTAAAATCTTTCCCTGTAAAAAATGTACTGCTTGTATCGGCGTTGTTCTTCTCTTTTTTCGGAATGATGGCCGAAGAAATAGACTCGTTACGCACCTTCAACCTCGACAGCATTGTAGTGTTGAGCATCAAACAGCCCAACAACAATTGGACGACACCTGTATCGGCAACTACCATTTCTACAACCTTCATGGAACAACAACACTTGAACGACATGAAAGATTTTTCGGCCACTGTTCCTAATTTCATTATGGTGGACAGAGATTCAAAGCTCACCTCGTCGGTTTTTATCCGCGGGGTGGGTTCCCTCATCAATACACCGGGCGTGGCCATGTATGTGGACGGCGTTCCTCATTTCGAAAAATCTTCTTTTGACATCAATCTCAACGAAATTGAAAAAATTGAATTTCTACGAGGACCACAAGGCACACTCTATGGCCGCAATGCCATGGGCGGTATCATTTTAGTAACCACCAAATCTCCTTTTCGCCACAAGGAAACTAAATTGCAGATACACTACGGCAGTTACGACGATTCGTATTTTTCTGTTTCGCATTCAAATAAAATCAGCGAACAACTTGCTTACGGCATTGGGGGAAATTACACCTATTACGGAGGAAATATCCCTAATACTTTCACCGGAGAAAAAGCCGACAAATTAAACTCGGCTGCCGTGAATGCCCGATTGGAATGGCGACCTAAAACCCATCTGAACATCCGATGGACAAACAATTTCGAATATGTGAATCAGGGTGCGTTCTCCTACGGCGATATTAATTCCGAAACCGGACGAGTGGATTCCATCAGCACCAATCATAAAAGCTATTACAAACGCAATATTTATGACAGCGGATTGCAAATCGATTACCATAACGGCCTATTCTGGATCAGCTCGCAAACTTCGATTCAACTGCTCAACGATGAATACAATGTCGATCAGGATGCTTCTCCTAAAGATCTGTATTTTGCCATTCAAGGGGAAAATCAACGGTTAATATCGGAAGAGATCAACATCAAAGGATTAAACTCGGGTCGTTACGGTTGGAATTTCGGTATTTTCGCCTTTAACCACGATATCGACCGCAGTACCGATGTTTTCATGAACATGGCCAATCCAAACTACAAAATCGAAAAACGGTTCAACGATTACAGTCGCGGTTTTGCCGTTTATCATCAATCCGAATTTCAACTGCTAACCCATTTGTTTCTCCAGGCAGGAATCCGTTACGATTACGAACATGCCAATTCGGTTCACAAAGAAAATAAAGTGATGGATAATCATCCAGAGCTGAGAAACGAATACGATTCGCCACTCACCTTTACCGAATGGACACCCAAAGCTTCACTGCAATATCGGTTTTCGAACCATACGCAACTCTATGCAACCCTGGCGAAAGGATACAAAACAGGAGGATTCAATACGGTATTCGAAACGGAAGAACAGCGCACTTTCGGCCCCGAAAAAAGTTGGAATTACGAAATCGGTGGAAAAAGCAGTTTCTTCGCTGGAAGGCTGCATGCAGAATTCGCCCTTTTCTACATCGACATTCAAAATCAACAAATCAAACAGCTGCTCGACTTGCAGGGAATGAAAATATTCAACGCAGGCAACTCGGTGAGCAAAGGGTTTGAAGTATCTTTTCTGGCAAAACCTTTCACTCGTCTCTCATTCAATGCGGCTTACGGATACACGCATGCTACCTTCAAAAACTATATTTACAGCGAAACGATCGATTATTCGGGCAATTATCTGCCCTTTGTCCCCAAACATACCCTTTCGTTGATTGCAAGTTATCGCATACCCTGTTCGTCGTACCTCGTGGATCATATCACCCTGAATACCGGATATACCGGTCTCGGGGAAATTTACTGGAATGAGAACAACGAAACAAAGCAGCCTTTTTACGGCTTACTGAATGGAAGTGTGGATATGGGAAAAGGACGAATAAACCTGTCCATATGGGGAAAGAACCTCACCGATACCCATTATCTTGGATACTATTTCGAAATGTCGAAGCGTAAACTCGGAAAACCGGGAAAACCATTTACGGCAGGCGTCACATTAACCTATGACCTATAAAATGTAGCAATGAAAACAGGAAAGCCCTATCATCTTTTTACCTTTTTTACCCTTTACATCGCTCAATCCATCCCGATGAGCTTTTTCTCTACCGCTTTGCCTGTTCTCATGCGGCAAGGGAACTACCCCTTGTTTACTATCGCCCTGCTTAAACTCATCAAAATTCCCTGGCTCGTCAAATTCTTGTGGTCTCCGCTGGTGGACAGTAGAACCGAATCGGTACGCGACTACAAACGGTGGATTTTTGGATCGGAAACTGTATATGCCATACTGATATTTGGGGTAGCCATATTCAATATCGAAGCCAATTTCACCCTTATCGTTTTTCTCATTATACTGGCATTTGTTTCTTCTGCCACGCAGGATATCGCTACCGATGCAATGGCTGCCCGTTCATTCAAACGGGAAGACAGTGGTTTGCTGAACAGCATCCAGTCGATGGGGTCTTTCACGGGAAGCATGGTTGGCGGTGGTTTTCTGTTACTGCTTTTCCAAAAAACAGGATGGAACAAACTCCTTCCCTGGGTAGCCATTTTTGTCCTGATTGCGCTCATCCCTCTCGCCATGAACAAAAACATACAGCTTCGCGAACGAAAAACAAAAGAAAAAGCCAAACCAAAAGATATGCTTCTGTTTTTCAAACAGAAAAATAGTTGGCAACAAATCGTCTTTCTGTTTTTTTTCTATGCCGGAATCATAGGTATTCTTGCTTCGCTCAGCCCCTTTATGGTCGATTTGGGCTACGGCATGAAAGAAATCGGCGCAATGATGGGGATATTTGGCATTTCCATAGGAATTGTCGGCTCTTTTTTGGCCGGCATTTTGATTAAAAAGACAGGAAAGACCCTATCCCGAAAATTGATCTCGGCTCTTAGCGTTTTTCCTGCAACTTATTTTTTGTGGCTTACTCAAGCCGGACATGCCGGTCGTGTGCCCATTCTTGTTGGGATCGCCCTGGTATGGGGAATTTACGGCATGGCCTCCACTATGATGTATACTACGGCAATGGATAGTGTTCGCGATGGGCGCGAAGGAACCGATTTCACCCTTCAAATCGTTGTTTCACACCTTAGCGCCATGATTATCACCCTGATCAGCGCCCGAATCGGCGACCTGTTTGGCTACAAAGGGCTGTTCGGAGCGGAATGGGCCATTGCTGCCGTTTCTTTCGTTTTCGTCCTGTTTTATCAACCTCTTTCGCATTCGTCTACACCCATAGCCCACAAAATACAAAATAAAAAGCACATACTTGAAAAGGAAATTGCCCAATGAACAACCTGATTTCAAAATATAATACCCCGGTTCCACGCTATACCAGTTATCCACCGGCAAACTTTTTTCATGAACATTTTTCTGAAAGCGATCTGCTGCAAGCGATCGAATTATCCAACCATCAGGAACCCCGACATGTGTCGTTTTATATTCATATTCCCTATTGCAGAAGAATGTGTTACTATTGCGGATGCAATTCCTATCCAAGAACGACCGATGCCGAGGAGGAAGCATACATCGATGCCGTAATAAAAGAAATCGAAAGGGTTTGCAGCAAAATCGATAAAAAACGAAAAATTGCGCAAATCCATTATGGCGGCGGATCACCAACTTCCATCAATCTGAAATATATTCAACGAATCAATGGATTGCTGTTCAGTAAATTCGAATGCATCGAAAATCCTGAAATTGCCATTGAGTGCCACGCAGGTTACATGAACGAACAGCATTTCCGCTCCCTTGTAAATGCCGGTTTCAACCGCATGAGTATCGGTATTCAGGATTTCGACACGAGCGTGCTGAAATCCTGCAACCGCCTTCCCACCTTGTTGCCTGTTGAAGAAATTTTTGCTTTGCTTCGCGAAAACAACATACGCATCAATTTGGACTTCATCTACGGACTGCCCAAGCAAACGCCGGAAAGTTTTTCAAAATCCATTCAGAAAGCCATCGACCTTTCACCCGATCGCCTCGTCACGTTTTCATACGCCCATCTGCCTCGTCTGTTTCCTCGCCAGCGATTTTTAGAAAAGGAAGGGCTTCCGTCGGAGAAACAAAAAGACGATATCTATCACACCTCACGTCAATTGCTGCTTAATGCAGGTTATGTTCAAGTGGGACTCGACCATTTCGTACGCGAGGACGACGAACTTTTTCAGGCTGCACAAACCCAAACGCTGCATCGCAATTTTCAGGGTTATTGTACCCGCCGCACTACAGGCCAGGTTTATGCTTTCGGCGTAACGGCAATCAGTCAATTGACGAGCGCCTACGCTCAAAATACAAAAAATATCTCCGAATACATCGAAACGGTAAATCGGGGACATATCCCCGTGAAAAAAGGATATTCTCTCAATTTCGATGAACAGATTACGCGCGAAGTGATTACCGAACTGATGTGCAACGAACAAATCAACTGGCAAGAACTGGCCGTGCGTATGCAACGGTCGATTGATGAAGTGAAAGCGGCCACAGCCTACTCCGAGAAAAAAATGAGAGCATTCGAACAAGATGGTATTATTGTTTTCGATGACCGGAAAATCATCATGAAACAAAAAGGATCGCCTTTTGTTCGCAACGTAGCCGCATCACTGGATAAATTATTGATCAATAGCGATAAAACATTCTCAAAACCCATTTAATATGAATAAAGACGTAGTCATTATTGGTGCCGGGCTAACCGGACTATCGGCAGGCGTAGAACTCACGAAAAGAGGTTTTTCGATAGCCATTTTAGAAAAAACCAACCGTTCCGGAGGGCAAATCCGCACCTTTCACGAAGAAGGGTTCACTTTTGAATCAGGCCCGACAACCGGCTCCGGCATTACCGAAGAAGTGATGACACTTTTTAAAGAACTTAATCCGGATTGCGAAATCGAATTTGCCAAAAAAGAAGCCGAAAGACGATTGATTTGGAAAAACAATAAATTTCACGCCTTACCCAACGGCTTATGGGGAGGAATCGCCACACCACTTTTTACTTTATCAGACAAATTCCGCATTCTCGGTGAACCTTGGCGAGCCAAAGGAACAGACCCCGACGAATCGGTAGGTTCTCTTGCTACCCGCAGGCTTGGGAAATCGTTCGTCGATTATGCCGTCGAACCTTTCCTTTCGGGTGTCTATGCCGGCAACGCATACTCGCTGGTGACGCGTCATGCCCTACCCAAACTTTACCAATTGGAACAAAACTACGGAAGTTTCATAAGAGGAGCAGTTGCTAAGGCAAAAGAAACAAAAATGCATCCGAAACCCAAAGCGCCATCGAGCATCTTTTCCGCAAAGGGGGGACTGGAAAGTCTGCCGAAAGCCATGACAACATATATAGGGAAGGATCGCATTTTTCTTTCTGCCGAAAACATTACGATTCACCCCGATCCGGAAACGGGAATGTGGAAAACCAGCTGCCGGCAGAACGGCCAGAGCTTAACCTTCACTTCACCCCATGTAATCACCACCGTTGGAGCTTATGCTTTACCCGATATCCTCCCTTTTGCAGACCCGACAAATTTAGCCAAAATCGCCAATCTGAGGTACGCTCCGGTTGTGCAGATAGCCGTTGGAGTAAAAAACAAAGGAAAGCTGAATTTCAATGCTTTTGGCGGCTTGATAAGTCCAAAAGACAAGGAAGATTTTCTGGGTATTTTGTTTCCTTCCTCGTGCTTCAACAACCGCAGTCCGGAAAACGGCGTTTTATTCTCATTTTTCATGGGTGGCATGTATCGCAGGGAACTTACCGAATTGAACGACGATGAAATTACCGATAAAGTAATACGCCAATTTCATCGCATGCTTGGTTTCCCGATAGCTAAAGAACCCGATTTGATTCGTATCTTCCGCCATAAATATGCCATTCCGCAGTATGAACGTTCTTCCGAAGAACGTTTCAAAACCGTTGAACTATTGGAAAAAAAATATCCCGGATTACACCTGGCAGGAAATCTTCGCGACGGTATCGGCATGAATCAGCGCATTACTCAGGGAACAAAACTGGCACGGGAAATCGGATAAAAAAAAGGAAATCACATTTTGAAATTCCATTGTCGCAGAACATATTTACTCCGGCGAAGTAAATCAATGTGCTTTTCATCCTCACCCAACAAAGGCGAAAGCCCATCTGCATTATAATAACCCAGCATGGTTTTTGTGAAAGAAAGAAAAAAATCTTCCGAAGATAACGTTTTCCCTAAAGTCTCTTCGCAAAGGCTACGCAAATTTTTCACAGGTGAAGGAACAGAAGGTGTTGCCTTGTAGCGATGGATTTCAGCGTGTGGTGTTAATGATTTTTGTAATCGATCTAAATCGACATCATAAAGCAGTGTGCCGTGATGCAATTCTCTTCCCCTCGAAACATGAGAAGCCGTTCCCGATACCTTATGACCATCGGCAAGCCAAAGGTCTTTTCGTTTCCCGATTTCCACAGGTATTCCCATAAAATTCAAGGAAGAAACCACCGGCTGTAAAAAATCGGAACTTAACGGAGAACTTCCTTGTTTCGTATTGAAAATAAAACAGTAATTCAGATTGCCTTCGTCGTGATAAACGGCACCCCCACCCGATAACCTCCGCAAAATGGAGATGCCGTTAACTCTGCAAAAATCCATATCTACCTCATTTGCCACAGCCTGATTCGACCCGATGATCACACTTGGCTTATTTACGTAAAGCAAAAGATATTCCTCACGATGGGTCGAAAAAAAATATTCTTCGGTAGCCAGGTTAAATTCAGGCATCGTGTATGGAGAAAAAATAACCTGCATAAAAAGGATACCTGACTTTTTTTCTCTTTATTTTACATTAAATGCCACTTTCAAATCCTCTATTTCTTTATCACTAATAGGACAAAGAGGACCTATAGCCGAAGCCATTACAAGCGAATTTGCAGAAAATTCAGCCACCTCCAAATAATCGAAAGTGTTCAATAATTT
>JAQVEB010000161.1 GCA_028698105.1 Petrimonas sp.
ACATAAAAAGGAGACGAAAAAAGGTGCACTCCGAAGAGAAAGAAAAAAGATAAGAGAAGATATTTTTTCATGCCGGTTATTCCTTGAAATTTGAAATTTTATACACCCACGCGTGTTGCGAAGGATAATCATCAATGGTTAAAACAGGCGGTGTAATGGTCAACCTGCCGTTTCGGTAAGACGTTGTTATAGAGCCTGTATATCCCAAAAGCATATCCTCGCGAATAACGTATTCCTGGGCAAAACGCTTCATTCTTGAGTAGTAATTAATATATACCTGCTCAAAGTCAGCAATATGATGTTGTCTATCGTTCACTGTGTTTTTGTAGATTTTGTTCAAAAATACACAAAATAAGTATAACCTCATAAACGAAAATTAAAATCCCATTTGAAGTCTTTCGCTGAAAAATCATTATTTTTGTCGAAATAACAGAAATGAAACGCTTTTTTCTTCTCGCCATATTTCTTTTCGTGTTGATTTTCTTGTTTTCTTGTTCGGAAAATAGAAAGCAAAAATCGGCTGAACCGCTGCGAACTGATACGATCGTGCCCGATGTATCAACGCAAAAGGATACCATCGTAGATGCTGATTTCACGTTCGACGAAGCCGTCGCCGGAACCAAAGCGCCGCAAAAGATCATTGATGAGTTGGCCCTTTTTGATGTTCTCTACTTATCCACCGATGGCAAAATTCATAAAGGGCAAATTCTTTCGAATAAAAAGATTGCGAAAGATGTTCAGGATGTTTTTCACATGATGCTTGATTCCGGTTTTGTGGTGGAAAAAGTGGTTCCGGTTGTCCGGTACGAGTGGAATGATAGTCTATCCATGGCCGATAACAACACCTACAGTTTTTGCTACCGCAACCTGGCATACTCCAAACACGCGCGCGGCATGGCCATAGATATTAACCCCCGGTTTAACCCGGTGCGCTACAAGCGCCTGAAAAAGCCGAATGAACCTGCGGGAGCGGTTTTGGACACCACGGTGAACGGAACATTTTATCCGGGTCATTTTATCGTGGAAGAATTCCGCAAACGGGGTTTCCGTTGGGGGCATACTTTCTCGAAATACTATGATGATCATCATTTTGAGAAAAGATGAAGTTTAGTCAAACCATAAATCCTCCCTTTTCAACAACCATCACAAGATCGTAAATTTTCCGATCTCTTTTTCACTTGATTTATACCCATACCTGACGGCTTTCACCCTGATCGTATGCGTGCCTTTTGGTAGTTTTATACTTCCGTTGTATAATTTCCATTTCGGTTTATCACTTTCTTCGGTTGTATAAACAATGGATGAGCCTTGAGTTGGACAGTAAAACGATAAAGTCACTGGGGATGAATATGTCCCGCCTTCCTGATAGTTTTTTGATCCACGATCTTCTTTTGAATTCACAATAAAATAAGGCTTGTCCGTCGTCGGCTGTTTCCCTCCGGGCCACATCTGCTCGATCATTTCCGATTCGTTTAAATGACCCATATCGTTGGTTTCTTCCCGCCACTGTTTTTGTCGATCGCGCATTTCGTCGAGCACTTTTTTGTATTTCGGATTCTCTGCAAGATTATTCAACTGAAAAGGGTCGGCCTTTACGTCATACAATTCCTCCGGTGGGCGACGGTCAGCCATCCATTTTTTTTGATTTGCATTTAATTTCCCTTCCGCATCGAGACGCATTACTTCCTGCATGATCGGCATCCGGTTCAGATAAGGTACCCAAATATGAAACGGCTCGTTTGGATAATAATTCTGGATATACAAATAATCTTTACTTCGAACCGAGCGGATCATATCGTATGATTCATCCACCCTGTCTCGTGCTGCAAAAACGTATTCTCTCGGTTCGTCGGCCTGAGAGCCAAGAAACGGATGGCCCTGCATGTGAACGGGAATCGGCACGCCACTGAGTGAAAGAACCGTCGGCCCAAAATCTACCGATGATATCAAGTCGTTGTTGACTGAACCGGCTTTTCGTTTATCGGGAAAACGGATAATTAACGGAATATTCAATCCTGAATCATATAACCATCTTTTTGCCCGCGGAAGTCCGTCACCATGATCTCCCCAGAAAAAAACAATCGTGTTATCCGCCAATCCTTCTTTCTCAAGCTCGTTTAGGAGTCCGGCTACAACCGAATCGAGCACGGCAATATTATCGTACATTTTAGCGAGATTACGCCGGACGATTTCAGTATCCGGATAATATGGAGGAACTTTAACTTTTTTGGGATCAGTTTTTACATCCGAAATATCCCAATTCTGACTTTCATGTGTTCCTGTATAATTGAAAACTGCAAAAAAAGGCTGATTTTTATCGGGACGGTTTTTATAGTGAGCATTTCTGTTGCATTCATCCCAGATGCTTTCCGGTACAGGGTCTTTAGCAAATTGATAATCGGTTTTGCTGTTGTTTGTGCAATAATATCCGTTGGCTCTTAAATATTCGGTAAACGCTTTTACATAATGGGGAGGGACTGCTGTGAACTCCACGGGATTTTCAACGGAGCGACGGTAACTCGTAGTTCGCATGTGCATGCACCCGATTGACGTTTGGTACATTCCCGTTATGATTCCTGCTCTGCACGGAGCGCTTATCGCCGCAGTTGTAAACACATTCGTATATCGAATTCCTTGCGCTGCCAGTTTGTCTATATTTGGCGTTTCGGCTAACTCATCGCCATAACATCCTAAATGCGGACTTAAATCTTCTGTTGATATCCACAGTATATTAGGACGATTCTCAACGATTTGATTTTTCCCTGTCTGAGACTCTGCGTGAAGGATACTCCCTATGGTTGCAGGTAGTAAGCTTAATAATAGTTGTTTACGGTTTATCATCGGAGGATATGTAAAAAGGTATTTTGAGATATATTTTTATCCCGCCCACGTTTCCCGGTCTAAATTCCGGTAATTAATGGCTTCCGCCAAATGCGACGGCAGCACTTTTTCCGAATTATCCAGATCGGCGATAGTGCGCGAAACCTTGAGGATGCGGTCGTAAGCGCGAGCCGATAAATTGAGCCTTTCCATCGCGGTTTTCAGGAGTTTTAGCCCGGCTTCGTCGGGTTCGGCAAATTTATGGAGCAACTTGCTGGTCATTTGCGCGTTACTATAAATCCCCTCGATATTCCTGAACCGCTCTTCCTGGATTTTACGGGCTTTCAGTACGCGTTCGCGTATGAGGTTGCTGTGTTCCGCGGGTGTTCGGTCCGATATTTTTTCGAACGGTACGGGAACAATTTCAATGTGTATGTCAATGCGATCGAGCAACGGCCCGGAGATTTTGTTCAGGTACTTTTGCACGGCGCCCGGCGGACACACGCACGCTTTCTCGGGATGGTTGTAGTAGCCGCACGGACACGGGTTCATGGCAGAAACCAGCATAAAACTGGCGGGATATTCCACCGAAAATTTCGCACGCGATATCATAATTTTGCGGTCTTCCAACGGTTGGCGCATGACTTCCAATACCGTGCGGTTAAATTCCGGTAGTTCATCGAGAAAGAGCACGCCGTTGTGCGCCAGGCTGATCTCGCCCGGTTGTGGATATGCTCCGCCGCCCACCATGGCTACGTCACTGATAGTGTGATGTGGCGACCGGAACGGGCGACGAGACATTAACGATGTGCCGCCGTCTAATTTTCCGGCCACACTGTGTATTTTCGTCGTCTCCAGCGCTTCGTCGAGTGTGAACGGCGGCAGAATGGATGGCATGCGTTTGGCCATCATGGATTTTCCCGCTCCGGGAGGCCCGATCATAATGATATTATGCCCCCCGGCAGCAGCCACTTCCAAGGCGCGTTTCACGTTTTCCTGCCCTTTCACGTCGGAAAAATCGAATTCGAAAGCCGACTGGTTCTGCAGAAATTCCTGATAAATATCAACTTTCGTAGATTCCAGCGTCCGCTCGCCGTTGATGAAGCCAACCACTTCGCGAATGTTCTCTACGCCGTACACCTCCAATCCGTCAACAACCGCCGCTTCCTTTGCGTTTTCCGAAGGAAGGATAAACCCTTTGAAACCGGCTTCCTTTGCCATGATGGCGATGGGAAGCGCTCCTTTTATGGGCAAAATGCTTCCGTCGAGCGACAGCTCGCCCATCATAACGTAATCTTCGAATTTTTTGGTTTGTATCGCATCGGAAGCACCTAAAATACCGATCGCCAACGGCAAATCATAAGCCGAACCTTCTTTACGGATATCGGCGGGCGACATGTTAATGACGATCTGTTGCCGAGGGAATTTGAAGCCATTAACCTGTACGGCCGAAACAATGCGTTCGTGGCTTTCTTTTACCGATGCATCGGGCAGTCCCACAAGCAAAAATTTTATACCCTGGGTACAATTTACTTCAATGGTGATGAGTGTGGCACTGATACCTTGAACGGCTGCGCCATATACTTTAACTAACATGGTTTTAGCCTCCTTTTTTCCGCGGTCTGGCGTATTATTTGGTGTTGTTTTTTATCATTTGTTCGATTTCCTGAGCAGGTATATTCCTGTTTTCGATGATACTGTTTGGAGAGATAAGAATGTTGTACGGAACATAACGGATGTTGTAAGCGCTGACGATATCCGATGCCCAGCTTTTCTTTTCGGGCACCGCAACCCATGGTATCGAATCGTTTTCGATGGTGGTAATGGGATAGATATCGGAATCAATGTAAACGGAAATGAATTTCACAGAGTCTTTGTTCAGTTGCGCATAAACTTTTTTGAGTGTCTTCACGTCCTGACGCGACTCTTCGCCGGTAGCCGATAAAAAAGACAACACAAGATATTTTCCCTTAAAATCATTCGAGGTGAGGGTGTCCTTTTTTGTGTCAATCAATCTAAAATAAGGCATTCCGGCGCCTTCGGCCGATAGTTTCAGGCGATTGCTGTAGGCTGTGAGTTGCGCTTTGAGCGAAGTTTCCGCTGCATCGCCGTCGAGGTAACTCAGCACACGCTCCAACGCCTGCGGGTTTTCCGAAGTCTTAAAGAAATCGTTAATTAAGATGACACTGGCGATTTTCGCAGGATTTTTTTTGATGTAATCTTCCGCTTTCTGTATCAAATCGTGGTTTAGCGAATTTATGCGGGCAATTTTGTCGTTTTCGGCCAGCATGCCGTTATTGGTATTGTTTTGCGCGTCCAGCTTGATGTTGTTAAACAATTCGGCGCGCTCTTTGAGCAAAGGCTCATTTTCCGTTTTAAAATTGGATAGATCGTTGTTGATCTCGTTTCCGGTTATCTGAATAAGGTCGGGCAGGTGTGCATCGCCTTCGATCACGATTTTCTGATTTTTATCGGCAAAAGCCACTGCCGATGAATTGAAGTCGTTGAAATAAAAGGTGAAAGCGGTTAGCGTATCTACGTTTGCGGTGTACTTAAATTTCCCGGTTTTGGTTTTGATGGTGTCAATAGCCAATGTATCGGCCGAAAGATGTGAAGCGAGAATATAGGGGACGTCCAGGTTTGCAATTTCTCCTTTAAATGTTGCGTTATTGTTTTCCGCGCAGGAAAATAAAAACAATGCAACAATACAAGTTGAAACTATAGCCAGAAACTTTCGCATACAATTCACCTTTATAAGCGTGTTAAAAAGTGGAAATCAATTACTTTTAAATTTATACACTCCACACGCGTCCTGTTGTATCGAACGATGCGTGAAGATAAGACGACAAAGATAAACGGATGTTTTCAGATATTCAAATATTTTCACATTTATTTATACAAATTTTATTTTTGATGCGCTTTATTGTTATGTTAATTTATTTCTTTAGTTTTGTATCGAAAAAGCATAAAATGTACTTCTCCATCGTTATACCTGTTTTCAATCGTCCCGACGAAGTGGACGAATTGTTGGAAAGCCTCACCCGGCAGATATTCACTGATTTTGAAGTGATCCTCGTTGAAGACGGTTCCACGAAAAAGAGCGATATCGTTGCCGAAAAATATAAAAAAAGGTTATCGGTTACGTATATCGAAAAACCGAATTCAGGGCCGGGATTGTCGCGGAATGCAGGTGCTGCAAAAGCGCGCCATGATTACCTGATCTTTTTCGATTCCGATTGCATCATTCCCGAAAATTACCTTACGGAGGTGCAAAATTTCCTTTCAGTGCATGCTCCCGACGCCTACGGCGGCCCGGACAGGGCGCTTCCCTCATTTACAACGGTACAAAAGGCGATAAATTACTCCATGACCTCTTTTTTTACCACCGGAGGAATTCGAGGAGGCAAAAAAGCGATGGACAAATTCCATCCGCGAAGCTTCAACCTGGGCGTTTCCAAAAAAGCTTTTGATGCTATCGGCGGATACGGAACCATGCGTTTCGGGGAGGATATAGATTTTAGCCTCCGGCTCATTAAAAACGGTTTTTCCACTGCATTGATCCCCGAAGCTTATGTTTATCACAAACGGCGCACCGATTTCAAAAAATTTTTCAAACAGGTTTACAATTCGGGTATCGCGCGCATTAGTCTGCATCTGGCGCACCCCGGTTCGTTAAAACTGGTGCATCTTTTGCCGGCGGCATTTACGCTTGTGATGGCCTTCTTTTTGCTTTCAGCAATAATTTGTCCTTACGCTTTGTTGATACCGTTTTTATACAGTTTGCTCGTTTTTGTGGATGCATCGGTGAAAAACAAATCGTTAAAAGTGGGGTTGTACAGCATTGTTGCCGCATGGACACAGCTTTTCGGTTACGGAACGGGGTTTTTATCTGCCGTTTGGAACCGCTTGATCTTGAAGAAAGGTGAGTTTAAGGCTTTTGAGAAAAAGTTTTATGAGTAGCGGTTATTTCAACTTAAATATTCGCTGCATTATTTGCCACTTTTCGTTCGATTTCTTTCCTTCGCCCGCATCCTGATATTTGTCCATGTAGGCTTCCCACTCGGCTTGCCGTGGCAGAGCAGCTAATCGTTCCATATCTTTGTCCCAATCGAAATCGTCAACGGTGTCAACGATCATAAAAAGCCGGTTTTCGTGCATGAAAATCTGCATATCCAAAATACCTACGGCTCTGATTCCTTCCTGAATCTCCGGCCACACGTTTGCATGTTCACGTACGTATGCTTCAATCAATTCGGGATCGTTTTTCAACGATAATGTTTGGCAAAAACGTTTCATTTTAGTGGAAGTAAATAAAAACAAAAAACGTTTTA
>JAQVEB010000162.1 GCA_028698105.1 Petrimonas sp.
GGCTTTACAGGTGAGGGGAGCGAGGGCATACGCATCGTATTCGTCATAAGCGGGGCCGGTTTTCCCGTTTATAACAATAATCCGGTCCACCCGCACTGTTTCTCCGTTTTCGAAAAACAGGAAATATGCCGCATCCTTTTCGTCCAACTTTGTTATCGTTCCTTTTTCTTCTTCGAGTTCAGGTTTTTCGGTGAACGCAAAATAGATGACTCGCGCGGCGCCCTTTTTCATTTCTTTTTCAAAAAGATCAAAGTAGTCGGGGTCTATGGGGAGATATGTTGGTGTCATTGCGTTGCTTCTTTTTTATGAAACAACACAGCACGGAATGTGTTCAATTTTTGATGATTGAAATCGAAATTCGTATTTTCGCTAAAATTGAAACAAATGAAACTTCGCCCACCTTTACACGAACGATCCGAAGAAGACTTGTTCAGAATCTTATTAGAGCACCGGACGAAGGCTTCTTAAAAAAAGGAAGCAATGGTTTTTCTTTGTGATTTCGGGGATTATTTTATGGATTATAATCCTAAAATCATTATAAGGATAAATTATTGAAAACCTTCTTTTCTACATCTGTTTCTTCCGATAAATCAATCCATCGGATATCCTTGTCCTTTTTAAACCATGTCATTTGTTTGCGGGCATAGTTACGGCTGTGTTGTTTTATTTTGCCGATGGCAAAATCGAGGGAGCAATTGCCGTAGAAATAGTCAAAAAGTTCCTTGTAACCAACGGTGTTCAGCGCGTTTAGATGTCGTTGGGGATAAAACCGGCGCGCCTCTTCTACAAGCCCGTTTTCGATCATATCGTCCACCCGGCGGTTGATCCGTTCGTACAATTCTTCGCGCGGGCGGGTGAATCCGATCTTTACGATGCGAAACGGCCGTGCTTTTTCCGGATTGGTGCGTAATGCAGAGTAGGGTTTGCCGGCCATCAAACATACTTCCAGCGCGTGGATCACGCGCTTTGGGTTTTTTAGGTCAACTTCGTCGTAAAAATCGGGATCGAGTATTTTTAACCGGGCTCGTATGGCGTCTAAACCTTCTTTTTGGTAAAGTTCGGACACTTCCTCTCTCAATTTTGCATCAATCGTCGGAATATCGTCTATGCCATTGCATACGGCATCAATGTACATCATGGAGCCGCCGGCCATAACCACGGTTTCGTGCTCCTGATGCAATTGCTGAAGCAACGATAACGCATCGCGTTCGTATTCGCTGGCGCTGTAATACGCTTCGGGCGAGAGTGTGCCCACAAAATAGTGTTTTACCCGGGCTAATTGTTCATCGGTTGGCGCGGCGGTGCCCACGGTCATACCACGATAAATTTGCCGCGAGTCGGCCGACAAAATGGGGCATTTCAATTCCTCCGCAATGCGCAGACTCCATTCCGTTTTGCCCACGCCCGTAGGGCCGAGCAGTACCAACAGGGTTTTCATTGGCGATAAAATATAGGTAAATTCAGTGGTAATTGCCAAGGGTGAACGTTGTTTCTCTTCGCTCTATGCATAGTGACGTTCCATTGTTCAACAAAACCTGTCTGCCACAGGCAGGCAACCGAATGTCTATTGAATTACAATTGATTATCAACTGAACTGCAACGTATTTCAATAAAGGTCGCCTTCTTCCAGGTCTATTTCCATGTCGTCCAATCCGTCGAAGCCTTCCCTGTCCAGTTCATCAATATTGAATTTCTCGTCGCCGTAGAAAGATTCGTCAATGTCGTTCGCGATGGTTTCAACTTTCGTTTCCTCCATATTTTTAAACTGTTTGGGAGCTTCTCCTTCGGAGAGTGAGCACTGGGGTTTTTTCAGGTCTTTGCCGGTGATCATTTCGGCCAACTCGATATAAAGCGCTCGGTCATTCAGATAATCAAATACAAACATCAGTTTTTGCCGTTCATCTTCCAGAAAATCGTCTAAAATGCACTCTTCCATGATGTATGAATCTTCGTCGGAATCGGTATCCATTTCCACGAGCGTTATTTCCTGTTTTTTGCGCCAATTGTCGTCGCACAGGAAAAACGAAGCCATTTCTTTATCGCTGAACCCCGTGCAATCAATAATGGAGCCGTACAAATCAAAAAAGGTAGCATCGGAATCAATTTTGATTTCCCTTTTGAAATCGTCAACCTCATCGGATAGTATTAAAAATCTGAAAATCATATTTTTGTAGTTTTATTA
The DNA here is from genome assembly GCA_028698105.1 of Petrimonas sp. Lineage (GTDB taxonomy): Bacteria > Bacteroidota > Bacteroidia > Bacteroidales > Dysgonomonadaceae > JAQVEB01. Next base: position 2,183 of record JAQVEB010000162.1, read on the forward strand.
TCACTGTTTAATAATTCAAAGGTAATAAAAAGTTTCAGAAAAAATCACGCTATTTTTTTAAAATCATTTGCAAGAAAAGCTTTCGCAAAATTTTTCATGGAATGTTGTTGGTTATTCAGAAATTTATATTACCTTTGCATCACTTTTTTGAAAACGAAAGAAAAATTCTTCAGTAACTCAGTCGGTTAGAGTCCCGCAACGGCGGGATTAATCAGAGGGTCGTTGGTTCAAGTCCAACGTGAAGAGTCGAAAAGGTATAAAAGGAGTAATTATAAATTCTTCAGTAGCTCAGTCGGTTAGAGCATCTGACTGTTAATCAGAGGGTCGTTGGTTCAAGTCCAACCTGAAGAGCAAAAAGCGAATCAATTTTGGTTCGCTTTTTTGTTTTTACTAAACTTTTTCCCGATATGCTCGTTTAGAGTACAAACAAAACATACCTGTTTATGAAGAAAATATTGCTTGCATACCGTTTTAAACCCGAAGGCCTAAAAGAGCTGGAAGGAAAATATGAGATGGTTGCGCCGAAAGACAAATCCTATTTTTCGAAAGAAGAAGTGATGGAGTTGATCCCCGATTTTGAGGTATTCGTTCCTAATTTCAGTTTCTACACCGATAAGGAGATCATCGAAAAAGGGAAAAAACTGGAATTGATCTCGAATTACGGCGTTGGTTTCAACAACATAGACGTTGAATATGCCACGTCAAAAGGCATCGCGGTGACCAATATACCCAACAGCGTGCTGGAACCCACAGCCGAGTTTGCTTTCGGGCTGCTAATGGCTGCTGCGAGACGCATTGGGTATTACGACCGGAAAATCCGTACGCCGGAAGGCGTGAGTTGGGGCGTGTATCGCGATGCAGGCCTTCCCGTGTTTGGTAAAACGCTGGGAATTATTGGGATGGGGCGTATCGGGCAAGCTATCGCGCGGCGCGCAGTGGCTTCGGGAATGCAGATTTTGTACCATAATCGTCATCGGTTGGACGAGAATATCGAGAAAAAATACGATGCCCGATACGTTGATTTGGAGCATTTGCTGCGGGAGTCGGATTATGTTTCGCTGAATGCGCCATACACCCCCGAGACGCACAAAATGATGGGTGAAACACAGTTTAATATGATGAAGCCTACGGCTGTTTTTATCAATACCGCACGTGGCAGCATGGTGGACGAAACGGCGTTGATTCAAGCCTTGAAGGAAGAAAAAATATGGGCGGCCGCACTGGATGTGTTTGAAAACGAACCGGATATAAATCCCGAATTTTTTGCATTGGATAATGTGGTGCTCGCGCCGCATGCCGGTAGCCGCACGGTGGAAGATCGCATTAAAATGTCTATTGAGATGGGGCGCAATATTATCGGGTTTTATGAAGGAAAATACACGATATCCAGAGTGAATTAAGCCCCTCTAACTCCCCTGAACGACAGAATCTTCCTTCCATTGGAGAGGCAGGGGAGGCCAACATAGAACATAAAACGTCAAACATCAAATTGAAGCGCAGCGGAAATCCCGCTCCGCGGGACATCAAACGTCAAATGACAGCAAAAGATATAAAACAACAACTACTGTCTTTCGGCAATCCCGAAAAGGCCGAGCATTCAAAATATTTTTTCAAAACAGGAAAAGGGCAGTACGGTGAAGGCGATCGGTTTATCGGCTGTACTGTTCCCGAAACGCGAAGCGTGGCGAAAGCCAGTAGAGATGCATCGTTTACGGAAATCGAAAAGCTGTTGAACGACGAAATGCACGAATGTCGCCTTTGCGCTTTGGCAATCCTGGTTGAGCAGTTTAAAAAAGCCGGTGAAGCAAAGCGCAAAGAAATCTTCGATTTTTATTTGGCGCACACGCGTTCCATCAATAATTGGGATTTGGTGGATTTGTCGTGTTACCATATCGTGGGAGCATGGCTGCTGGATAAAGACCGCTCCGTTCTGTACACGTTGGCCGAGAGCGGAACCTTGTGGGAGGAGCGCATCGCGGTGGTTTCTACCATGGCCTTTATCCGAAAGAACGATTTCAACGACATCCTCAGGCTTTCGGAAAAGTTCCTTTCGCATAAACACGACCTGATGCACAAAGCCTGCGGCTGGATGTTGCGCGAAGCGGGAAAACGCGACGAAAATGTGCTTTTGGGTTTTCTGGACAAACACACCACCAACATGCCCAGAACGATGCTTCGCTACGCCATAGAGAAATTATCGCCGGAACAACGGATGCATTACATGAAAAAATGACCGGACAATTTTATCACACCCACACATTATCAAACGGTTTGCGCATCATCCACCAACTGTTTCCTTCGGAAATATCGTATTGCGGTTTTGCCGTAAACACCGGCTCGCGCGACGAAATGCCCGATGAGCACGGCATGGCGCATTTCGTGGAACACATGTTGTTCAAAGGCACCAGGCACAGGCGGGCGCATCACATTATAAACAGAATGGAGAATGTTGGCGGCGAACTCAATGCTTATACCACAAAGGAAGAAACCTTTGTTTACGCTGCTTTTCTTGAGGAACACATCGCTCGTGCCGTTGAACTGTTGAGCGACATCCTGTTCAACTCCGTTTTTCCGCCTGCGCAAATCGAACGGGAGCGCGATGTGGTGTTGGACGAAATAAATTCGTACGTTGATTCTCCGGCAGAACTTGTTTACGACGATTTCGAAAACAGGGTTTTTGACGGGCACGAACTTGGACACTACATTTTAGGCACGCCGGAATCTCTGGCCGTTTTCGATTCGGACAAAGCACGCAACTTTGTGCGGCGTCAGTATCATCCTGCTCAAATGGTTTTCTTTTCCTTCGGAAAAACCGGCTTCAGCCGGATTGTGAAGCTTGCAGAGAAATACTTGTCTTTCTCTTCCGGCGACGCATCGCCCAAAAACAGGGTTCCTGCGGTTGCCGCTGCGGCCGGTGAGCAAGCACTACCGAAGAATACAGCGCAATCGCACGTGGTGATGGGCACAACACTGTTCGGCATGCACCATCCGAAACGCTTTGAGGCGTATCTGTTGAATCATATACTGGGAGGGGCGAGCATGAGCAGCCGCCTGAATACATCGTTGCGCGAAAAGCATGGCCTGGCTTACAATGCGGAATCCAATTTGGTTTTTTACTCCGATGTGGGCGTCTTCTCCGTTTACTACGCCTGCGATCCCAAAAATACGAACCGGTGCCTGCGTTTAGTGGAAAAAGAGTTGAATCGTTTGATGCAAACGCCGCTTACGGCCATGCAACTGTCTGCCGCAAAGCGGCAACTGAAAGGCCAGTTGGGCATATCGGCACAAAACAACGAAAGCGTGGCGCTGGGAATGGCAAAAAGTTTTCTGCATTTCAATCGTTATTACTCTTTTGCCGAAACGTTTGAAAAGATTGATGCCGTTACATCCGCACAACTGCAGCAAATGGCCGTGGATATATGGAATACGGGAAATATTTTCCGACTACGATATTGATCCGAAAAACGGCAGGAATTTGTGAGTATTCGTAAAAAAAAACGCTTTTACCCCGAAAAATGGTTAAAAAACTGTGGAAAAGCCGGGATAAACTAAACTTTTCAGGCCGATTCGCGGTTAAACTTGCTACATTTGCCGATGTTTCATCGTTTCGTAAAAAACGAACAAAAACTGAAGCAAACGTTTTAAGAATAGATTTTTATTGAACAAACTAAACAAAAAAGAAAATTAATTTAATTGATTTGATTATGAAAAAATTGAAATTTACTTTATTAACCGTAGCATTAATGGTAGCTACAATGGCAAGCGCTCAGGTATCGTTGGGTATTAAAGGCGGTTTGAATATGTCGAATTTACTTGTTAACGATGATCAGAACACCGAGAACATGAAACTGGGTTATCATGTTGGACTTGCAGCTGATTACGAATTTATGCCTAGCATGGCGATCCAAACCGGCTTATTTTTTACAACGAAAGGAGCAACGATTAAAAACAATGATGGATCTTTGGAATATACACGAAATTTGATGTATTTGCAAGTTCCTGTACACTTTGCATACAAAGTTGATGTTACCTCGGGAACCCGTGTTGTTTTCCACGCCGGACCATATTTGGCTTATGGAGTAGGAGGAAGCTATAAAACAAAAGTGGGCACTTTAAACTTCCAAAATGACAAAATTTTTGGTACAGCTGATGGACAATACAAACCGTTTGATGCAGGTTTGGGTTTAGGTGTAGGCGCAGAATTCGGTCCGATGCTTTTGGACCTCGGTTGGGATATGGGATTGGTGAACATCTCAAATACCAGTACAAGTGTAAAAAATCAAAACGCTTATATTTCGGTAGGTTACCGGTTTAATTAATATAAGCACATTCTTGTTATAGAAAAATCGTCCCGGAATCCCGGGGCGATTTTTTTTGCGCTTAACGTCTTTTATTAACGAATTCGACTGTCTAAAACAATAAACCGAAAATCAAGCCGAATTCACCTATCCTGTCATTCTGTCTGTCTTTAATTTACTTCTTTTTTTATTCACAAAGCGTTAGTTTATCGCTTAAAATTCGTCGGGTGCTATTGTTAATCTTATTTTCCATTAAAAATTTTCTAAAATTTTTTTTTACTTTTGTCAAAGTTGATATAAAGTGATCAATCTCTTCTATTGAAATTACATGTAATATGAAGCTTTTTAACTTATTTAAGGATGTATTTATGAGAAAAAAAATGAATTTGTTGATTCTTATGTTATTTACTTGCATAGGAATTGTTTTTGCACAAACCCGTGTAACGGGTAATGTGGTTGATGCAAATGGTGATCCGGTAATAGGCGCGTCTATTCAAATTAAAGGAACCGGACAGGGAACCGTTACCGATATTGACGGTAACTTTTCGTTATCGGCCCCGTCAAACGGAACGCTGGTTGTTTCGTACGTGGGGATGAAAACGCAGGAAGTTGCCGTTAGTGCAAATGTAAGAGTTGTTTTACAATCCGATACCGAACTCCT
>JAQVEB010000163.1 GCA_028698105.1 Petrimonas sp.
GATAATCTTTTAGTTTAACCGAATAAATATCGCCTCCGTGGGTATCGAGCAGAAGGCGCACCTTATCGTTTTCCAGCGGAATTAACCTTTCTGAAACGTCTTGAGCGTTTGCGGCAACAACTATGGAATCGTGAGACGTAACGCCCGCAACCGAATCGGCAGCATTATTTCCGGGCTGCGCGGCGCCGAAAAAGTCCGAAACAACTCCATCCGACTGTGGCGTTGCTTCTACCGTATCGGCAGGTTTTGCCTGGGATTCGATATTTGCCCGTTGGGCTTCAACTGCGGCAATGGAGTCCTGAACACGGCGTTGCTCGGCCATTTGTTCCTGACTGGGCCGGTTGTAGATTGTAAAACCGATAATAATAGCTCCGATTAATAATAAACCGATGAGTGTATTTTTGTCCATTCTGTTTTGTTATGCACGGAAAATATGTTGTGATCCGTATATTTACTTGTTATTTTTTTTAATTTCTTTTGTTTGTGTTGCAGCTTCGATAAAACTCATAAACAATGGATTGGGCGAAACTACTGTACTGTTGTATTCCGGATGAAACTGTGTACCCAAATACCATCTTTTTGAAGGCATTTCAACCACTTCCACCAGATCGGAATCGGGATTTATGCCGGTACACATCATTCCGGCGGATTCAAACTCCTTTTTGTAGGCGTTATTAAACTCATACCGATGACGGTGTCTTTCCTGCACAAGCCCTTTGCCGTAGGCTTTATAGGCAAGCGATCCTTTTTTCAGTTTACAACTGTATGCGCCGAGGCGCATGGTTGCTCCCATGTTGGTAATATGCTTTTGCTCTTCCATCAGGTCAATGACTTTGTGTTCGCTCTGCGGGTCCATTTCGGCGGAGTTCGCATCAGCCAATCCCAACACGTTACGGGCAAACTCAATGACCATACACTGCATTCCCAAACAGATACCGAAGGTAGGCACATCGTTTTCACGCGCGTATTTCAATGCAGTGAACTTGCCCTCTATACCACGTTGTCCGAAACCGGGTGCAATAACTATGCCATCGGCATCGTGCAGCAATTCTGTCACGTTTTCTTCGGTGATCTTTTCGGAATGGCACACATCGAGCACCAGTTTGTGATCGAAATATACGGCCGATTGCGCCAACGACTCCCTGATGGATTTATATGCATCGGGCAGTTCGGCATATTTTCCAACCAACTTAATGCGTACATGTTTGGTTGCTTTTTTCCTTTTTTCCAGAAAATTCATCCACGACTGCATCGCGGGTTTGTTTCCCACCGGAATGTTCATTTTGCGCAGCAGGACTTCGTCCATGCCTTGTTCGCGCATCAAAATGGGCACCTCGTATATGGAAGACGCGTCGACCGATTGCATCACGGCATCTTGTTCCACATTGCAAAAAAGAGCTACTTTACGCAAAATGTCTTTGTTTAGCTTATGCTCGGTGCGTAGCACCAACATATCAGGCTGTATCCCAAGCGATTGAAGCTCTTTGACCGAATGTTGCGTGGGTTTGGTCTTCAACTCGCCTGCGGCAGCGATATACGGTACGTAAGTGAGATGAATGCAGTAACAATTTCTGCCCAACTCACCGCGAAGCTGGCGCACGCTTTCCAGGAACGGAAGCGACTCTATATCGCCAACGGTACCACCGATTTCCGTAATCACGAAATCGAATCTGTTTTTTACGCCGAGTTGTTTAACGTTTCGTTTTATCTCATCGGTGATATGCGGTATCACCTGAACGGTTTTTCCCAAATAATCGCCGCGGCGTTCCTTCATGATCACGTTCTGATAAATTCGTCCCGTGGTAACGTTGTTCTCGCGTGTGGTTTGGATATTCAGGAAACGCTCGTAATGTCCCAGATCGAGATCGGCCTCGTGGCCGTCAACCGTTACAAAGCATTCGCCGTGCTCATACGGGTTCAATGTTCCGGGATCTACATTGATGTACGGATCGAATTTCTGGATCGTAACCTTGTATCCTCTTGCCTGCAATAACTTGCCGATAGACGACGCGATAATGCCCTTTCCCAGCGAAGAAACAACGCCTCCCGTAACGAAAATATACTTTGTATCAGCCACTATGATAACACGTTTTGAGGTTTCTGATTTTCAAAGGTGCAAAGGTATAAAAAAAATGCCAACCCGAAAGTTTTACACTGACTTTTAAAAAAAGCATCAGCAGATTTTGTTTCGCTGATGCCTGTAGATTATATCGTTTCTTCGTCGTTTTCGGGATCGCTGACCGGCTCCTCCACTTTTGGTTGGTGCATATCAATTAAGCTCATGTCCGCGCACCGCATGATACGCCCGTGAAACGCCTGCACAATGGCATAATTGTGTGTGGACATGATCACCGCGGTGCCTTTTTGCGCTATATCCTGCAACAAAGCTACGATTTGGCTCCCGGTTTCAGGATCGAGGTTTCCGGTGGGTTCATCGGCCAAAATGAGTGCCGGCGAATTGAGCAATGCCCTGGCGATCACTACGCGCTGCTGTTCGCCACCCGACAGTTCGTGCGGCATTTTATAAGCCTTGTTTTGCATGCCGACCTGAACAAGAACCTCGTTTATGCGATCCGCAATGCTTTTTTGGTTCTTCCATCCTGTGGCACGCAATACAAACTCCAGGTTTTTCTCCACAGTGCGATCAATGAGCAACTGAAAATCCTGAAATACGATTCCGATTTTTCTTCGGAGAAAAGGGATGTCTTTCCGTTTCAGCTTCTGCAAGTGATAACCGAAAACGTGCGCGTCGCCCGACACAACCGGTATTTCGGCGTACATGCTTTTCAGTAAAGTGCTTTTACCCGATCCCACTTTGCCGATGATGTACAAAAAATCGCCACGGTACACCGAGAGGTCAACGTCCCGCAAAATCGTATTTTCATCCCTGTTCAGAACTACGTCCGAGTATTTTACCAGTAATTCTTCGCTCATTACTTAAGAAATTCAATGCTGAGCGGGTATTTCCAGTACTCGCCGTTGTTTGCTTTAATGGTTGCCATGATAACGAAAACGATATACATGATGCCCAGAATGATCAACAACGGAATTCCAATGATCGTAATTGCCAGTATGGCCGTGTAAATGAGGTAACTGATGGTAAAATTCAGTATATTTTTACCGTGTTTGTCCACGTTCGCATTCTGGTCTTTGTTGGTAACCCACATCAGCACCGGAACAATGAATCCGGCCAAAGGAACGATCAGTCCGGCCAACTGCGAAAGGTGCATCAGCATAAGAAATGCGTTCTCTTCCATGCCGAACAGCGGTTTTTTAGCAGTATTTGAAAACTGATTTTCGTTTTCATTCAATAACTTCGCTTTCTCGCGTTGGTATTCCTCTTCGGTAATACTGCCTTTTTCTCTTAATTCGTCCAGAATTTTTAAGTCTTCGTATTTCATAACGATTATGTGTTTAGGAGTTTAATAACTGATTGATAAGCTGAACCATACGGTTGAATTCTTCTTCTTCGTACAAACGGGTGAGCATCACGATCTTGCCGTCCCGGTTAATGATCACGTTGCGTGTAATGCCGGCATCTTTCTCGGCATACAAACCGAAAATATTCCCTTCGGGATCAAACCCGATGGGATAGGTTACGCCCGTGGCATCGCGCAACTCCTTTATTTTTTCGGTAGGTTCGTCCCGGTCCACGCCGTAAAGCGCAAACTGCGGGTTGTCTTTGTGTTTCTGCCAAATGTCGCTTTCGATATGCGGCATTTCCTTGCGGCACACGCCGCACCAACTGGCCGTAAACTGTAACATCACCACCTTTCCGCGCAGCTCGGACAGTTTTATCTTTTTCCCGTCGGGGAACGACATTTCGAAATCGGGAGCCACATCGCCCACTTTCACCAGATATTGACGATCGTTATCGGCAGAATCAGTTGCAGTAACTGCAACCGAATCAGCGGCTTGCATTTTCGCCTCGTTTTGTTTTTGGGAAGTATTGCACGATACGGCAAAAAACACCAGGAGCGTTAAATAAAGTACGTGTTTCATCGTTTTTTTTACAAAGATATATTTTTTTTCAGTTTTCGTTGTCTGTTCAGGTAAGAAATTGCCAGTACGGTGGCTGCGAGTGAACCAAGTACATCGGCAATAAAATCGCCCCACTCCGCGCTGCGCGCAGTGAACACATATTTCTGCAACAATTCTATGCCGCCGCCGTAAATAACAGGTATCGCAAAGCACCAGAATATCCATCGTTTTATCTTCACGTCGCCGTCGTGAAGGCGGTAATAATCGAAATAACAAATAACCGAAAGGGTAAAAAACATGCCGAAATGCACCAATTTATCCCACGGTACTGCGTTGGGCATTTCCGGCATCTCGTCGGGTGTGAGTAAGCACGTTCCCACAAATATCACCATCCCTACAACTGCCGGCAGCAGCAAATGACGTAAGTATCTTTTCATTTTACTTTTGTTTTACATGAAAACCCCGCAAAGATACGCAATCTTCAATATTCTCAATGAGTTTTAAAAACATATAACTAAAAGAAACCCTTATTTTCATAAAAAATTCGTTTCTTTGCCCTCAATTTAAATAAATGTATCACTTTCATCCATACATACAGGTATATAGAGTCACATATTGATATGAAAAAAGCAACGTTATTACTTCTGATCGTGTTTTTCGGATTGAATATTCATGCGCAAACCGCCCAACAAAATAAAAATCAGCGTTATTTCGATATTAATAAAAACATTGATGTTTTCAACTCCGTGTTGAAGGAACTGGACATGTTTTATGTTGATAGTTTGCGCATAGACAGTTTGATGAACAACACCATCGAAAACATGCTGGGCGGACTTGATCCGTACACCGAATATTATTCCGAAAATAACATGGACGATTTTCGGTTCATGACAACCGGAGAATATGCGGGCATTGGCGCCATTATCTCCTACAATAACGGAAATGTGATCATTAACGAGCCTTACGAAGGGTTGCCTGCGGCAAAAGCGGGACTTAAAGCCGCCGATATTATCCTCGAAATTGATGGAAAAGATATGCGCAAAGCGTCAGTAAAAGAAGTGAGCGACGAGTTGAAAGGCACGCCCGGAACAACACTCGAAATCCTCATTCAGCGCCCCGGCGAGAAAAAGCCCAGAAAAATAAAAGTGGAACGTGAAAAAATCACCGTTCATCCCGTAACCTATTCCGATGTATCGAAAGACAACGTTGGGTACATCCACTTCAGCGGCTTCACGGAAAACAGTTCCCAGGAATTTCGCAAAACGTTTCTCGATTTGAAAGAAAAAGGCGCCAAATCGCTTGTCATAGACCTGCGCGGCAACGGCGGCGGAATACTGGAAGAAGCCGTGAGCATCATTAACCTTTTCGTGCCCAAAGGGCAGGAAATTGTTTCCACACGGGGCAAGGTAAAACAATGGGATCGGGTTTACAGCACCACAGAACAGCCGCTCGATACGCTTATTCCGATTGCCGTGCTAACCGATACCGCATCGGCGTCGGCGTCCGAGATCGTTGCCGGATCGCTGCAAGACCTCGACAGGGCCGTTATCATCGGTAATCGTACCTACGGTAAAGGATTGGTGCAAACCACCCGAAGCCTGCCATACAATGGCGGCCTGAAAGTAACCACCGCAAAATATTACATCCCGAGCGGGCGGTGCATTCAAACACTGGATTATTCGCATCGCAACCCCGATGGCAGCGTGGCACGCGTGCCGGACAGCCTCACCAACATATTTCACACGAAAAACGGCCGCGAAGTGCGCGACGGCGGCGGTATTATCCCCGACATCACGATTAAGGAAACCGCTCCGGGAACCATTGCGTACTATTTGGTTACGCAAAACGTAATTTTCGATTACGTAACCAATTGGGTGCAAAAACATGCCACGATCGTTCCCCCGCAACAATTTGATTTCCCCGATGCCGATTACGAAAGTTTTAAAACCTTCGTAAAATCGAGAAAAGATTTCAATTACGACCAAATGAGCGCCCGCACCCTAAAATCGTTGAAAAACGTCATGGAGTTTGAAGGATATATGGATGTGGCATCGAAGGAGTACAAAGCGCTCGAAGCGAAGCTTGTGCCCAATCTCGACAGGGATTTGGATCTCTTCAAAAAAGATATTGAGGGACTGATCACCAATGAAATCATCCAACGCTATTATTTCAAAAAAGGTGTCCTCATTCACACGTTACAGAATGATGACGTTTACAAGAAAGCCGTTGATGTGCTCACGAACAACAACTTGTATCGTGAAACATTATCGCCTGAAAAATAATCTTTTGTACGTATCATGCGTAGTCTGCCCTTCGTTTTAACCTTTCTGGCATATTCTTTTTTTGCGTCCGCGCAAAAAAAGGAAGTAAAACTGCTTTTCGTGGGCGATGCCATGCAGCACACGCCACAGGTGCAGGCTGCCAAAACCAAAGACGGGACGTATAATTATGATTCCTGTTTTCACTTGTTGAAGGATAAGATTTCGTCTGCCGACATCGCGTGCGTTAATTTTGAAACGGTTCTCGGGAAAAAACCATATACCGGCTACCCCATGTTCAGCGCGCCGGACGAATTCGCTTTCGCGCTCAAAGATGCCGGATTCAATCTTTTTGTCCAGGCAAGCAACCACGCGGTGGACAAAGGCCGCAAAGGCCTGGAGCGTACCATTGATATCCTCGATTCCATCGGAGTGAAACACACGGGCACGTTTAAATCGCCGGAAACACGCAAACTGTACTATCCGTTAATGATCATTAAAAACGGTATTCGCATGGCGTTTCTGAACTACGTTTATGACACTAACGGATTGCCGGTAACAGCGCCGAATATCGTAAACCTGATTGATACCAACCGTATTAAACGTGATTTGCACTTCACCCAGCTATACAAACCCGATATTATTATTGCCGTAATGCACTGGGGCGAAGAATATTACACCTACCCCACTCCACAACAGCGCAAGCTGGCGCAACTTCTCTTCGAGAACGGGGTGCGGCTGATCGTCGGGCATCATCCGCATGTAGTGGAACCGATTACGGCCTACCGGCGAGGCGACACAATTGATCGGCTGGTCTTTTATTCACTTGGGAATTTTGTTTCAAACCAAAACTTTAAAAATACCGATG
>JAQVEB010000164.1 GCA_028698105.1 Petrimonas sp.
TCTTCCATTGGGCGTGGCAACGCCCGCTCTGATGACTTCGTGCTCGAACACTAACAAAAAAACTTCCGGTAAAACGTTCACCCCCGAAGAACTCGGGATGTACTCCTTCGTTGAGGTTGCGCCCGACGGCAAGCCGCTGAAGGCGGCTCTGGTGGGATGCGGCGATCGCGGAACGGGTGCTGCAAGCCAGTTTTTGGAATCAGGGCCCAATGTTTCCATTATTGCTTTGGCCGATTTGTTTCCCGACCGAATGGACAATTGCCGCAAGGTGCTTTCGGAAAAATTCGGCAATAACGTTGACGATGCCAATTGCTTTTTCGGCTTCGACGCCTATCAAAAAGTCATGGCCATGCCCGATATTGATCTTGTGCTGCTATGCACACCGACGCATTTCAGGGCAGAACAGTTTAAGGCGGCGGTGGAAGCGGGCAAACATGTTTTTATGGAGAAACCGTGCGCTGTTGATCCCACCGGAATCCGCACGGTGATCGCCGCAGCCAAAGTAGCCTCGTCCAAGGGACTTACCGTTGTAACCGGAAACCAGCGCAGGCACCGTCGCGATTATTGGGAAGCTTACGTGCAGGTGCGCAACGGAATTATCGGCGATATAATATCTGCAACTTCGCATTGGGATCAGGGTGCCTGGTGGAACAAAAAACATCGCCCCGAATGGAGCGATATGGAATATTGCATCCGCAACTGGTTTAATATAAAGTGGTTGAGCGGAGATCACATCCTCGATCAGGGTATTCACAACATTGATGTCGTGACCTGGTTTATGGGAGATCAACCGCTGAAAGCCGTCGGTTTTGGCGGCCGTGCCCGCCGGTTGACGGGCGACATTTTCGATTTCTTCAGCGTAGATTATTACTACAATAACAACAAACGGATGTTGCACACTGCCAGGCAAATAGACGGCTGCGACGGAAACGTATCGGAACAGGTCTTGGGATCGAAAGGGATTGCTCAACTGAACGACAGGGGCGAAATAAAGATATTGGATTGGAACGGAAATACGTTGTGGGAATACGATTACGCCAATAAACCCGTCAAAAACCCGTATAATCAGGAACACATCCATCTGGTGGAATCCATCCGGCTGAACAAAAAGATCAATCAGGCCGAAGATTTGGCTTACTCCAATTTGGTTGCCATACTCGGACGGGAAGCGGCATACACCGGGAAACCCATTACGTGGGACGAGATTATGGCTTCCGATTTGCGATACGGCCCCGAAACATACGAAATGGGCCCACTGCCCGATTATCACGAGGGCGTGGTACCCATTCCGGGAAAAGACCCGTCCGCACCCATGTAATCGCAACAGGTTAAGAGGCTTTTTCAAAAAAATGGGAAAGCCTCTTTTAATGTGAGTTCGATGTCAGAAAAGATGTTATTATATTAAAAATAAGCTAATAAGGTTCTGTTTTACTATGTTTTAAATTCTACTAAGGTTAATAAAAATACAAATAAGGTTATTTTGTTCCATTTAAAACCTTATTTTCTCCCACAACCTTAGTACAAACATGGTTGGGCAAGGATTAAAACCCTGCTTGCAGCAGGCAAGCTTATTACCTTATTTATTATCAGTAGATTTCAACTAAAATCCTTACGTCGAACTCACGTTCTTTTAAGTCCGCACTTTCGGCTTCAGCAAGCTTACGCCGAAATCCTTTTCGATCTTTCTCAGTTGATAGATCAGGGTGAAAATGGTGACGGTAAACGCTACGGCATCGGCGGCAGGCAAGCTCCCGAAAACGCCGTCGAGGCCGAAATGATGCGGTAGGATCAACAGGAACGGCAGCAGGAAGATCAGTTGCCGGGTGAGCGATAGAAAAATGGATATTTTAGCTTTGCCTACCGACTGGAAAAAGTTGCTGATCACAATTTGCGCGCCGGCCAACGGGAACATAGCCATAATAATGCGCAATCCGCGCACGGAAATGTCAATCAGTTCCTGGTTCGTGGTAAACATCCGTACAATATAACCAGGGAATAATTCCGATAACAGAAACCCGAACGTGGTTACGGCAACGCCTCCGGCAATCGTATATTTGAGCGCCCGAAAAGCGCGGTCTAACTTGCGCGCGCCGAAGTTATAGCCCACAATGGGTTGCATCCCCATCGTCAACCCGATCACGATCATCACAAAAAGGAAAACCACGCGGTTGATGATACCGTAAGCGCCCACCGCCATTTCGGCGCCGTAACGCATCAAATCTATATTGATTACGGAAACCACCAGGCTCGACGACAGGTTGATCAGAAAAGGCGAAAGCCCGATAGCGAGCATTGCCATCGTGGTCTTTGTTGATAACCGGTGAAATCCTTTTCCGAAACGGATAAAACTTTTGCCGTCGGAAAAATGGGCTAAAACCCACACCAGTCCCACAACCTGGGAAAGCACAGTGGCGAAAGCGGTTCCTTTCATTCCCCACTGTAGCGCAAAAATAAAGATGGGCGCCAGAATAATGTTGACAATCACGGTGATAAACGACGACATCATGGCTTTTTTCGGATACCCCGTTACGCGCATGATGTTGTTTAATCCGATGAAAACGAAGATCACCGGCGTTCCCAACAGATAAACCGACATGAAATCACGCGCATAAGGCAGCAGAATATCGCTCGCGCCAAACAGGCGCAGGATGGGATCGAGAAAGATATACGTTACGCCCCCGAGAACTGCTGCGTTTACCGTGTTGAGAATAGCAACATGCCCCAGAATACTTTGTGCCCCTTGCTCATCTTTCTCCCCCAAGCGGATGGAAGTGAGCGTTGCACCGCCAATCCCGATCAGCGTGGAGAAAGCGGCCATAATGTTCATAATGGGAAATGTTACCGCCAATCCCGAGATGGCAAGCGCGCCGATCCCGTGCCCGATAAAAATACTGTCCACAATGTGATAGAGGGAGGTGATAACCATCCCCATAATTGCGGGAAGCGAATACTGGAAAAGGAGTTTTTTGATGTCGCCCCTTCCTAAAAGGTGCGGGTCGTTCGTATTATTTTGACGGAATCGCTTAACTATGTTCATAAAATGTGCACAAAGATACAAAAAAGTGAAAAGCGATTGACGCTGTGGTAAGACAAAAAATGTGAACGAACTTATTCCGAAATCCTAATTTGGTTTCTTTTGATAAAAAATCGTAGATTTGCAGAAACTGAATGAAATCTTATAACGAATGAACAAAACAATTTTGGCGTTTCTCGATGAAGCCGTCGGGAAATACGACGACAAGCCTTATCTGTATGAAGCCCGTTCGGGCGTGAATTACACATCGCTTACTTACCGCGAAGTGCAGGAGAAATCGAAACAATTTGCCGCCGGGCTCATGCAGCTTGGGTTGCAGGCCGGCGAGCGGGTTGCGTTGATGTCGGAAGGGAAAAGCTATTGGGTGATCGGCGAGTTGGGCGTTCTGCACGCCGCAGGCGTATGTGTGCCGCTTTCCGTGAAGCTGGAAACCGAACAGGACATTACGTTCCGCATCAACCATTCCGAGTGCGTTATCGTGATGGCTTCCGATCAGCAAATAACCAAGCTGCGCCCTCTGAAAGACAAATTACCTACGGTAAAGCATTTTATCCTGCTCGATGAGGTCGCAAACGCAGAACCGGATGAAATACCGTTCGATACCGTGCTGGAAAACGGGCAATCGTTTATGAACGCCCATCCCGATGCGCTCGAAGAACGCATGCGCACCGTTACGCCCGACACCCTCGCCAACATTTCCTACACTTCGGGCACAACCGCCAATCCCAAAGGGATCATGCTTTCGCACGGCAACTATACGTGCAATGCCGAGCAGGCCGTTGAGCATCTGAACGGGCTGCCCTCGTATTACCGTACATTGCTTATTTTGCCGTGGGATCATTCTTTCGGGCACACGGCGGGAATTTATTCGTTTATGAAATGCGGCGCATCCATTGCATCCGTTGCCGCAGGCAAAACGCCGATGGAAATTCTGCGAAACGTTCCCAAAAGCATTCAGGCCATCAATCCGCATCTGTTGATGAGCGTTCCCGCGTTGGCGGCCAATTTCAGGAAAAACATCGAAGCGGGGATTCAGAAAAAAGGGAAAACCACCGAAAATCTTTTCAACAAGGCATTGAAACTGGCTTATGCCTATAACAAAGAAGGATTTAACAAAGGCGCCGGCGCTCCGTTTTGGCAAAAACCGTTGCTGAAACTGTACGATAAGCTTATTTTCTCCAAAATACGGCAGTCGTTTGCAAGCAATATGGACTACTTTATCGGTGGCGGGGCGTTGCTCGATATCGAGCTTCAGCGGTTCTTTTATGCCATCGGCATTCAGATGTATCAGGGTTACGGTTTGTCGGAAGCTACGCCTATTATTTCCGCAAACAGCCCGAAAGCACATAAGCTGGGTTCGTCCGGAAAGCCGGTTCCGCACATGGACATCAAAATTGTGGACGATAAAGGCAGCGAAGTTCCAACGGGTGAAAAAGGTGAGATCGTTATTCGCGGCGGGAACGTGATGAAAGGGTATTGGAAAAATCCCGAAGCTACGGCGCAAACCATCGTGGACGGCTGGCTGCACACGGGCGATATGGGTTATCTGGACAAAGACGGATATCTGTATGTGCTG
This sequence comes from Petrimonas sp., assembly GCA_028698105.1. GTDB lineage: Bacteria > Bacteroidota > Bacteroidia > Bacteroidales > Dysgonomonadaceae > JAQVEB01. The sequence goes on from JAQVEB010000164.1 coordinate 4,611, forward strand.
GGGCGCACAAAATCGTTGTTGATCAGCAACGATGGCGAAAAGTTTTCGCCCGAAGGCATTGAGGAAGCCATTATGGCCAAATCGCCCTACATTGACCAGATCGTGCTTCACAACAACCAAAGCCCGTACACCACGGCGTTGATCGTGGCGAACGCCGATGCGCTGAAGAAACAAACTGCAAACCCCGAAGCGGCGGCACGCATCATCGAAAACGAGCTGAACGCCTACCTGAAAGGCGGCAAATACGACGGCGAATTTCCATATCGCTGGATCCCGTCGGCCTTCGCGGTTCTGGAAGAACCGTTCACCGAAAAGAACGGTCTGGTGAACTCCACCATGAAGATCGTGAAACACAAAGTGTACGACAAATACGCAGCGCGTATCGAAGAACTGCATACGGCGGAAGGCAAAAAACCGGATTCGCGGAGTAATTTGGAGGTGTTTAAGAAGTTATTGGGGTAGATCACTCTGTGCACAAGTAGCTGCTGCTTCAAAAGCAGCCGCTACTTCAAAAGCACGTTCAGAATGATAAGTTGATAAAGGAATATTGCTTTTAGGATAGTTCCTGTTTTTGAGCCTTTTTCGGCACGTCGCACATCGAACAGCCGCCGCAATAGGGCGAGTCATTCCTGACGAAGAAGAATTTGTAAATTTCGTGCGCCAGCTTCGCCGCTACGGCAATGCCTATCAGAATAACGATGACGAGTTGTATGTCCATATTCTATTAACAAAGAAACTTTGGAAAAGTTTGAGAGGTACGATATAATAAAATAGCCCTGCGAAACCACTTCGCAGGGCTATCATTTAATCCCATTTAAAACACCGACTACAACCACGGAGGAATTAACCACCCTCCTCCGCCGGCAAATTACCAACATCAGACAAATCACCGTCTTCAGTAAGTTCGCGGCCTTCGCGAATGGCGCGTTTAGCCGATTTCACCACCTCGTTCAGGTCTGCATAAAGATCTTCCCAGCCCTCCACTTTGCGCATGGCGGTAACCAGGTTGAGCCAGTCCTTCAGGTTATTCTCCATCTCAACGCGCGCCACGCTGGCGCTGTCCGTCTGACGAAGCGACGAGTCTATGTCCACCCGTTCCATATCCAGCTGTTCGTAGCGGGCTTTGGCCTCGGTGAGCGTTTGCACTTCCGATGCAAGCCCCAGCGTTTCGATGTATGGAGCGTTCTCCGGCTTGTTCAGTTCCTCGATAATCGTGGTGGTAGAGAAATCGGCTTCGCCCATCGTCTGTCTGTAGATTTTACCGCCCTTTTTAATCAACGCTGCAATCTTCGCACCTGCCTGTCCTTTCTCTGTATCGGTAAACTGCGCGGCGCCTTCGGCCACTTTGCGGATGCCTTGCAGGTAATTATATACCTCCATCCCCAGTTGATAAACCGTCTTGTACATTCCGCTAAAGGCGCTTTTGGGCACCAACGGCGCGAAAACGGCGTACGCGTCCGTCAATCTCACGAACACCGGATGCTGCCTGGCCTCCGCGTTCGCATTCAGATTGGTTACATTGATCATTCGTTTGATGGCTGCACCCAGTGATCGGGTGGATAGCCTTCTCCAGTTTGCTTTCATAGGTTTAATTTTTAGATGAGATTTAAATCACGCGAATCTGTCAGGGTTAACCCGTTTTCTAAACTAATTCCACAACAACTGATACAACAATGTTTACAGTTTTACATACTTAGCGATGCATCCTTCTATGCACGGATAATATATTTGGAGTTCCGATCCATTATGACGAAACCTGATTTTTAAAGGAGAAATAAGTGGGTCGAAAGGGCAGTCAGAACCGTTTATAGTTGAGTCGGATAGGAATAGGTGCCGGAACTCGGAATAGTTGTTTCACCCAACATTTCACAAATGGACCCGTTTGATGTGATTGCCCCGTTCGGTTGAAATTCGATTGTTTTATTGCTTGAGACCTTATGGAAGGTTCCGCTTCCATCTCCGGGGTCTGCCAAGACCTCGGTTAATTTCCATTTGCCGATGAGTTCTGTGTTTTCAGTATCATCGCTTTTGTCGCAGGAGAACAACACTCCGCAAAAGATCAGAAGTACCAGAATTTTTTTCATGTGATATATTTTTAGCGATCTACAATCTATACGTAAGATGAATAACACGCCGAAAACGTTGCACGAGAATGTATATTTAACGTCTTTTGTTGTGTTTTTTAACTTTTATTGTTTTTGACGTTATAGTAAGTTTTGTTTTCAGTACGAAGGTTGTTTTGTTTGTCTGACTATGTTTTGGCTGTGGAATGAATGTGTTTTCACATGTTGGAGCACGTTTTGTCTGTTGTAGGAGGTTACTTTCACATGTATGACTATGTTCTGCTTGTTGAATGAATGAACTTTTACTCATCTGAGTAGATTTTGTTTGTTGGATGAAAGTAGTTTTACTTCTCGGAGTATGTTTTGTCTGTTGAACGAGATTATTTTCACGTGTCGGTATATGTTTT
>JAQVEB010000165.1 GCA_028698105.1 Petrimonas sp.
CATCTTCTTTAAAACCAATTCGCGCTGCCATACATCCTAATCGTATGGCAGCGCGACACTACATTACTAACCGGCAATCACCGGCGCAACTTCACTCATTCACCGGCGCGGGATCGGGAGTGACGGTTCCTTCCGCCGGACGTTGCGGCGCGCGGATACGCGACAGCAAATGCGAAACGGTGTACTCGTTCGCCTTGGTCGTACCCTTGTAAATGCGCTTTCCGGCGTTGCCCACCTTTCGGATGTACGCGTCCAGCGTGTCGTACTTCGCGCGGTTCTCGTCCGTAAGGTTCGCCCTGAAGTTCATGGCCGTGTTCTGGCGCGTGTTCAGCGTTTCCAGCGCATCGGCATCGGCCACGAACGATTCGGCAAAACCATCGGGCATATCCTTCAGTTGGGCCACATGCGGCTGATAGAACGAAATAGCTTGCCGCACGGCTTTTACCGCCGCTTCGGTATCAGTTTGGCGAAGCGCTTTCACCGCTTCGTTGGCAGGGGCAACATCCAGTCCCGCATCCTTCACATAATCTTTCAGAAACAGCGCTTTTCGGTAAAGCGTGTCCTGAAGCGCATACACTTCTGCGCTCGCATCTTTCTGCTCCGGCATACCTGTGGAGGTACCGTGCACCTCCTGAATATCCGCGATGGCTTTTTCGAATCCCGTGAGGAACGTGTCGTCCATTGACTTGTAGTACGCCAGAAAATCAGCCTGATCGCGCGCAAAACTCTCTTTCATGGCAAGGCCGGCCAAGGGGTATTCGGCCTGCCGTAATCTGAATGTTCTCATAGGTTTAAAATTTAAATTATTGATCACTCGTTGTTGACGACGGGGAGCAAAAATCAACTTACACGCTGTTCTTCACTTCTCACACGCAACACTTCACAATGCACGCGGCGATCTGTACCGCTCACACGTGCTTCTTCACTCCTTACATGCTCTTCTTCACCGCTCCCATGAAGAAAACCACTGCTCACACGCGCTTCTTCACCGGGGACATATCCTTCTTTACGGGGGACGCGCCTTTCTTCACCGGGGACACATCCTTCTATCCTGCGCACATGATCTTCGCTAAGGCTCGCACAGCCCACATACGATTTCATCCGGGAAGAATACCGCAAGTTAATGATTACGATTGAATTATCAAAACAAAAGCGTATATTTCTGCAGGCAAAATTCAAACTTTTTTTCGAAACGAACCAACGCATGGCGCCAACTGTTTTATTAATGCACGTAATCTCAAAATAAATATCGTTATGCAGCAAACGGATCCGGTGGAAGATATTATCCAAAAAATGTCGCCTAAAAAAATAGCGCGGATCATCAACGATCCCGTAAAAACCGCTAAAGCGGTTCATCTGGTGTATGTAACCGATACCCGCACGCAAGGGATCAGCCGGAAACGGAGAGGCAAGAAGTTCCGGTATTTTCTGGAGGATACCGAAGTTAAGGACAAAGAAGTGCTGGAACGGATCAGAAAACTCGTGATCCCGCCGGCATGGGAAGACGTATGGATTTGTGCGCTGGAAAACGGGCACCTGCAGGTGACCGGCATAGATGCGAAAAAACGCAAGCAATACCGCTATCACCCCGCATGGGTGGCGCTCCGGAATCACAGCAAATACTACCGGATGATTCAATTTGCAAATGCCTTGCCGCAGATAAGGCTACAGGTTGAAAAAGACCTCGCAAAAAAAGGCCTTCCGCAGGAAAAAGTACTCGCCACGGTGATCAGCCTCATGGAGCGAACCAACATCAGGGTGGGAAACAACATTTACGAAAAACTGTATGGTTCGTTTGGCCTCACTACGCTTAAAGATAAGCACATTAACGTGAAAGGAAGCACCATCCGGTTCTCGTTCAAAGGAAAAAAAGGCGTACATCACGATATCGATCTTAAAAATTCCAAGCTTGCGCGCACGGTGCAGCGTTGCAAAGAGATCCCCGGCAAGGAGCTGTTTCAGTATTACGATGAAGATGGCAAACGACAACCCATCGACTCAGGAATGGTGAACGATTATATTCGTGAGATCAGCGGTGCCGATTTCACCGCCAAGGATTTTCGCACATGGGCGGGAACGGTGAACGCTTTTCTGGCACTCAAAGAGTTAGGTGGTGCGAAAACACAAACGGAGAAAAAGAAAAAGGTCGTGGAAGCACTCGATAAGGTGGCTGAACGTCTTGGAAACACCCGCGCCGTGTGTAAAAAGTATTATGTTCATCCGCTAATCATCAGTCTGTACGAAAGCGATTCGCTAAACGATTATTACGAACAACTGGACAAAATAGAACAAAACGACAACCGAACCGATCTAACCAAAGAGGAAAAGATCATCCTATCCATTCTGGAAAAAGGTTAACGAACTGAATTACAAAATAGTTTTTATCAAAAACATTCGCCGATAATCTATCTGCGAATGTTAAATATGTTTTTTTTGCACCACTATCCGTGCTAAAAACTATAACTTTGCATTTCAGTAATCCGTTTTTTTCTCGAGTCCATAATTGAAAATCTGGATTAAAAAACGGGGAGCGTTTATCGTTCCCCGTTTCGATGTTTAACAGTAGAGTTTATGTCAGGATACTGTATCCCGGCTTACTTCTTAGAAGCGGATTTTTTATCTGCAGCTTTTTTCGGAGCAGCTTTTGCTGTTTCCTTCTTTGCAGCAGGTTTAGTATCCGATTTTTTTTCGGTAGTTGTCTTTGCCATAATCTAATTAAATTAGTTGATCCGAGTAATTTCGGGTCGCTAATATAACCGTACAGATTTCTTTTTTGTTCTGCTAAATTCTTCGCTCCAATTAAAAATTATATTTAATTAACGCGCGAAAAATATCAGCTCCATTAACCTGAGCGCAAGCGACTTAACAAGAAAATCACAACGTATTGTTTGATAATATTTTAAACCATAGAATGATTTTGCGATTATGCGTTGACGATTTCTCCACCGTTGGGATGCAGACATTGTCCGGTCATATAGCTGGAGTCATCTGAAGCGAGGAATAAGTATGAAGGAGCAACCTCATTGGGCTGTCCTGCCCTGCCCATCGGAACGTCTGTGCCAAATTTCGATATCTTTTCTTTATCGTATGTCGATGCAACGAGCGGAGTCCATATCGGCCCCGGAGCTACAGCATTCACGCGAATCTTTTTATCCACCAGATTCTGCGCTAAACTGCGTGTAAAACCCATAATAGCACCTTTCGTTGCTGAGTAGTCGATAAGTTTCGCGCTGCCTCTGAACGCAGTTACGGAACTGGTGTTGATTATAACACTTCCTTCCTTCAGATACGGCATAGCGTACTTGGTTACCCAAAAATAGGAGAAAACATTCGTATAGAAGGATCTTTCTAATTGCTCCGTTGAAATGCCTTCAAGGGTTTCAGCTTCCCAGTGCAGCGCCGCGTTGTTAACGAGTATGTCCAGTTTTCCTAACTTATCAATGGTTTGCTGTACCGCTTTCTTGCAGTTGTTTTCTTTCGAAAGATCGCCTTTAATAAGCAAGCATTGTTGTCCGCGGTTTTCAATTTCTTTCTTCGTTGCTTTGGCGTCTTCTGCTTCACTCAGGTAAGCAATAGCCACATCGGCGCCGTGTTCGGCGAAGAGTATCGCGGTTGCTTTGCCTATACCACTGTCCCCTCCCGTGATGAGCGCTACCTTGCCTTCGAGTTTTCTTTCCTGCTTTAAAGGCTCCGAATCAGGCATGGGCTTCATATCCAGTTCTTTTCCCGGCCTTCTTTGCGATTGCTGTGGCCGTACTTTCTTCAGGTCTTTTTGATCTTGCATATTCTTATATTTTATAATATTTAAATTTATGAGTATGAATAAATCCGACTTTTAAAAAGACGGGAGAAAGTTACATAGTATAAACTCTCTCCCGTACTTCAAACACATCATATTAACTTATGAAACGGTTATTTTTCCTGTTAACCAGAGGCTTTTATCTGTTCCAGAATCTGCCTTCTTTTGCAGCCTTGATGAAATCTTCGGGAGAACCATCTTCCACGATACCTTCTTTGGTGGTCATGTCATCGCCGAGCACTTTTTTCACGTAATCAACTGCTGCGCCGTTTGCGGCCATCGGTTTGAAGTGTTGATACGTATCTCTTACGAATTCCTTGTATGTAGCATCGGATTTCATCGTTTTGAACATTTTATCTGATCCGTCGGGAATAACCATCGCATCGAACAAAACACTCGCCGTCGTCAAAACCGTATCATCAACTCCGATCTCTTTGCCCTTTTTATCTTTGATGGTTCCGAAATGCGATGCAACGACTTTCACCATAGCGCCTTCCTTATCCAGTGCTTTTTTGAGCGCGTTAACCTGGCTGCCGTCAACACCTTCGTCGCATAATATGGCGATCTTGCGTGTACGGATGGAGTCCTTCTTATCGTTCCTGAGAATACTCAATGCCGGAGAGTCCTCTAATTCAGGTTTTTTGAAAACAGTTTCATATTCCTCCGGTTTCGCATCGGGATTGTGTTGCATGTTTTCCGGTTTTCCATCTGGAACTTCCAGACCAAGTTTATCAGCTACGGTCTTTGCGAGATCTTTGTCCACCTGATTGATCATCTTCAGAACATTACGTCTGATCTCCACACGTTTCACCTTACCTAGTTCAAAACTGAATGCGTCAGCAATATGTCTTTGTTCAACCTCGTTTTGGCTGTTGTAGAAAAGGATTGCTTGCGAATAGTGATCGAGGAAACTTTTGCTCCTTGCACGTACTTTATGTGCATCGATCCGTTCGTGATAACTTGTGAATCCGCCGTCCTCTTTCGACGATTGCAGCGGACTGTTATCACTAATGGTATTTGGATGATAGTTTGTTTCATCCACATCAATTGCCATCCGGTGCATACCATCGCGTTGATTATTCACAACGGGAACAATGGGACGGTTAATGGGTATCTCGTGGAAATTGGGCCCACCCAATCGGGATATCTGTGTATCGGTGTATGAGAACAGGCGTCCCTGCAACAGCGGATCATTCGTGAAATCGATACCGGGAACAACGTGACCGGGGTGAAACGCAATTTGCTCTGTCTCGTTGAAGAACTTGTCCGGGTTGCGGTTCAGTGTTACCCTTCCTACGATTTGCACGGGTACCAGTTCTTCGGGAATAAGTTTGGTCGGATCTAGGAGATCGAAATCAAATTTGAATTCGTCTTCTTCAGGAACGATCTGTACGCCAAAATCCCATTCGGGATAATCCCCTGCCTGAATGGCATCCCAAAGGTCTCTTCGATGGAAATCGCCATCCTTACCGGATATTTTCTGATTTTCATCCCACACAAGTGAGTGAACACCGTAAGTGGGTTTGAAATGAAATTTCACAAAAAACGATTCGTCTTTATCGTTCACGAAGCGGTATGTGTGTGTTCCAAAGCCTTCAACCATACGTAAACTGCGCGGGATGCAACGGTCGCTCATGAGCCAGAAAATAGCGTGAAAGGTTTCGGGTGATGTTGAAACAAAATCCCAGAATGTATCGTGAGCGGAAGCTGCCTGCGGAATCTCGTTGCGCGGTTCCGGTTTCACCGCATGGATAAAATCGGGGAATTTAATCGCATCATGAATAAAAAACGGTGCAATATTATTACCCACCAGATCATAATTTCCTTCTTCTGTGTAAAATTTCACTGCAAATCCCCGCACATCGCGCGTCATGTCAGTAGAACCACGACCTCCCTGAACGGTTGAAATACGCATGAAAACAGGCGTTTCCTTTCCTTCTTCCGACAGAAATTTTGCTTTTGTAAACTGCGGTATCGGGTTCGTTACTTTAAAAATGCCATGCGCTCCGGAACCACGTGCATGAACGATTCTTTCGGGAATGCGTTCGTGATCGAAATGCGTGATCTTCTCGCGCATAATAAAATCTTCAAGCAATGAAGGACCGCGTTCACCGGCTTTCAGTGTGTTACTGTCGTCATTGATCTTAAGTCCCTGATTCGTAGTCATAGGTTGTCCGTAACCACCCACTTTATTCACAGCTAAATCCTTCTGCTTAGCGTTTTCGGGCGTTGAAGGCCGTGTTTCCTGCGACACCTTTTTATCAGCCTCGCTCATTTCCACGTTACTCGGGTCTTTTAATTCGATTTTGGAAACTTTTGCGGGTTCGGATCCTTTTCCGGGGATCGCAGGATTCTTCTTTTGAGAACTGCTTTTTGTTTGTTTCTCGTTTTTGTCTTTTTGATTCATGGAGTTCTAATGTTTAAAATAAATATTGATGAGTATTGTTTGAAAGAGTATGCCTCTCATTAATGCGATGTAAGATATATATAAAACAAAACCGTTATAGTAATTGTTCTATCTATGTACTATATATCATTAATAATAACATAATTTATGAAACTACGATCTCCTGAATCTTTCTGGCTGCTGAAGAACGGTATAATGAATAGTTATCCTTCGTTGCAAAAAGACCTATCCTGCGATATTGTCGTGTTGGGTTCCGGCATCACCGGCGCACTGATCAGCCACACGCTGCACAACGCCGGTTTCAACACTGTACTTATCGATAAGCGCGATGTGGGCACAGGCAGCACATCGGCCACTACGTCGATGTTGCAGTACGAAATTGATACGCCGTTAGTTGATCTTGCCGGAATGATCGGCGAAGCCGAAGCGGTTGAATGTTATCGGGAAGGTATAAAGTCGATCGACATTTTGCACAAACTGATAAAGAAGGAAAATATCGATTGCGGTTTTGAGTTGAAAAAATCGCTGCAGGTGGCGCACTCCGAAAAGGCGGTAGAGAAACTGGAACGTGAATACGAGCTTCGTAAACGTTACGGTTTTGATGTGGAATGGCTCACGTCAAAAGAGATCGAGAGAAAATACAAGATGAAATCGCAGCCGGGTATCCTGTCGGCAAACGGAGCTTCCATCGACGCATTCCAATTTGCGCATGGTTTGATCAACAAAAACTGGAAGCGCGGCATGCCGGTTTATGATCAAACGGAAATAAAAAAGATAAACTACGGTAAAAATAAAGTTGAGATTCAAACGAAGATGGGCTTCACGGTAACCTGTAAGAAAATCGTTTTCTGT
>JAQVEB010000166.1 GCA_028698105.1 Petrimonas sp.
CGATATTATTATTGCCGTAATGCACTGGGGCGAAGAATATTACACCTACCCCACTCTACAACAGCGCAAGCTGGCGCAACTTCTCTTCGAGAACGGGGTGCGGCTGATCGTCGGGCATCATCCGCATGTAGTGGAACCGATTACGGCCTACCGGCGAGGCAACACAATTGATCGGCTGGTCTTTTATTCCCTTGGGAATTTTGTTTCGAACCAAAACTTTAAAAATACCGATGGCGGGATGGTTGCCGAGATCGTTATCAGCAAAGCGGATGATGCAGCTAAGGCAGTTATCGAATCGTATGATTATTCTTTTGTTTGGGTACGCAAATACTACGACAAGGGCCGGTTAAAATACACGCTTATTCCTACTCAGACCTCCACGGCCGACATTTATCCGAAAATGAGTGTTTCCGAATTGCAGAAAATGGAACGCTACGTTACAAACGCTAAAAAGATTCTCGAGAAACAAGTTCCATGATATTCCCGATTGATAAGAAGATATTTCTGACTTCTAATCTTCAATTTCCATCACCATCACTCCCGTATTGTTTTTTTGCGACGCACAATAATTGCTGAGCGATTTTTTGTCTATGACCACCTTTCCGGCAAGGCTTGACGCGTGGATAAACGAAAGTTCGCCGTTTTTCTTGCGGTACGCAAAAGCTACGTGTGTGGCATCCAGTCCCTTGATGGATGTAACAAACGCGATCATAGCCATGTGGGGAATATTTTTTGCCTGAGCGGCAATTTTGTTTTTAGGCAGGTAATAAAATCCATCACGCGAATTGAGGGAATTTTCCATGGCGACTATCTTTTCGCGCATTTCCGTGTCCGATTTTAACTGACGGTATGCTTCGGGATGTGCAGACATAAAATCAATTTTCCTGGTTTCTTTGATGCCGCCCAACGACAGGCTGATATTTTTCACCAAACCGCGTTTTTCGTTTTCGAAAACCCAATCGGATGCATAATGCAGGCGCGATTGGTAGCCGTTAATTTCACCGTTCCGGTAACGAATATTTCGCAATTCGTCGGTAAACCGGCAAAACGATAAATCGTCCGTTTTCGCTGCCAGAGACAGCGCGATTACATTCTCAACGAACGTAGTGCAGTCCAGTTCACGCAAGTTCACAACCAATTCTTCCGAAGGAGTTACCTCCAGCGTATGCGCCACGTAAGGCGTACCAAGGAAGAACCCTGCGGTTTTCTCCAGCACCGTTTCCATCGGTTTAGCCTCATACGGCTTGATATACGCCACATATTTGTCGAAGACGGCTTGATCTTCGGCCGTATAATGTACTTTTTGCTGCGCAAACAGTGTTGAAACAGCAAAAAGAAATGCGAAAATTGTCAGTAATGGTCTCATACGTTGTTTTTTATGTAAACAAATTTGCCTGAAAATAGTTTCGTACTTTGCAAAAGTATAAAAAAACGCACTGCTTGTGGCAATGCGTACGTAAATATTTTGTTTTTTCTTCTCCTTTCTGAACCTTCGTCGTCGAAAACTTGTCAGCTTGCTGTCCTTTCCTGCCTAACCTATCGAGCCTTCGTTGTTACCGGTCTGTTAGTATGACGCGATTTTCGGCATTAAGTTTAAAATCCATTGCAGTGCCGGAATTTTATGTCATTTCAAGACATCAATAATAGCTTTCAAATATTTATAAAACTATTGGTGAGTGCAACAACTAAAATCCCCACAATAACCGCTATCCCAAAACTAAGGAGAGTGCCAATGAGAATATATTCTGTTAATTTCCGATCGCGCGAATCTTTTAAATTACCGAAACGGAACACCGATTTGGCAGCCACAAGAAAACCAATTGCTTCCCAATGGCCGGTAACAACGAAAATAAATACAAGTAACCGCTCCAGAATACCAATGTATTTACCGGCGTTGGGTAATGATTTTTCTCTTTCCGTTTCAATGCTTTTTGCCCAATTCGATAACAACACCTGTATCAGAATACCACAAACTAAGGTGAGGAATAAAACGGCCGTAAGATAAATCCAGAAATATGGATTTTCCCAAATAGAAACCACACCTAATGCAGGGTTAAAAAACAGATACCACAAAACAAAAATGCTCACGATATGCAGTAACTGGTCAATGAGAAACCAACGCGTTTTATTGCCGTCTTTTTGAAAATACAACTTCAGCGTATCAACGCCCATATGAATTATGGTAATCAGAATGGCCAGTAACCAATAATCCAGACTCCAAAACAGCAATAACACCAATGCACCGTGAATCAGCGCGTGAACGTATAATTGAACCGAAAGGAGCTTTCGGTTTTCTTTCTTCTCCACCCATGAATGAGGCTGCAAAATAAAATCGCCGATCAAATGGGCCAAAATAAGTTTTATGAGAACAATCATGGCAATAGTTTCTTCAATTTATCGCTATACATTTTCTCCATCGCCAACATTTCATCAATATTAGCCCGTTTCCATCTCCCGCTCACAGAGTTTTGTTTTATTCCCAGTTTCTGCCCTATTTCACTTTGCGTTAAACCGGGATTTTTTAGTACCATCTGCACCAATTCCGCCGAAGCTACAGACCAATTATCCATAAAAACCGAAGCTAATCTCAAACAAAGGTTCATCTCCGCATCAAAATCCGGCCAACGGCTTTTTATCAATAAGTTTCTTTTTTCTTTTTCCAGCTCCTCAAATTTTTCTCCCGCAAAAATAAACGCTTCGCCGTTGCTCTCCGATATACTGTTTCCCGTATACGTTTTATCACCGATGCCAATTGCCATCCGCACATCAATAACACTCGTTTTACCGGATGCTTTTTCGGGAAGAATGGTTTTCACCAAAGCCTTTATAAGCAAGGCTCTTCGTAACGTGTCCTCCGGGTGTTTCACTTCCAATTGGAACGAATCGCCCCAAACCAATTCCCATTGTGTCCGTTCATTGCCCCATTCATTGAATAATTCTTTTAAGGGCACCAACCACTTTTCGGGGTTGCTCATTTTTCGGGACGATACAATATCTCCTTTTATAATTGCTAACATGCTGCAAATATCACTAAAAAAAACGATATATCAAAAAATCGCCTAAAAAAACGATATTTATTTTTATCATTGAATTCAACGATAATTGAAAATATCATTGAAAAACGCGTTAATGATCTAACTCAACCCTTCCACTTCACCGTTTACGATGTCAATGCGTTTGGCTTGCGGATCGGCAGGAAGGCCGGGCATTCGCATCATTTCGCCGGCAATGGCCACAATAAATTCCGATCCCTGATTGATTACCAGATCGTTGATCTTAAATTGAAAATCTTTGGCTACGCCATACACCTTCGGATCGGCAGAAAAAGAGTATTGGGTCTTTGCCACACACACCGGCAATTTATCCAAAGGCGTGCCCGAAATATGCTGTTTGAGGGTTTTCAACGCTTTTTCGCCGAATACAACATCGTGCGCACCATAAATTCCCGTGGCAATTTTTTTAAGTTTGGTTTCAATGGTGTCATCGTCGTCGTAAGCGAATCTCAGAGGCGATGAAGGAGCATTTTCCACAGCATCTGTTACGGCATTGGCCAAATCCGTCATTCCGTCGGCTCCTTTGGAAAATCCATCGCTTAGCGCGAATCTCACGCCGGCACGTTTACAATAATCGCTCACAATTTTGATTTCCTCTTCCGTATCGGTGTCAAAACGATTGAATGCCACCACCACAGTCTGTCCAAAAGCAGCCAGGTTACTCAGGTGTTTTTGCAAATTGCTTAATCCCTTGCGGATGCCTTCAGGGTCTTGCTCTTTTATTTTATCGAGCGGCGTGCCGCCGTGCATTTTTAATCCCTGCGCCGTTACAACGATCACCGTAGCTTTAGGTTGCAAGCCGCTTTTGCGGCACTTGATATCGAAAAACTTTTCCGCACCCAGATCGGCTCCGAAACCGGCTTCCGTAATCACATAATCGCCGTACGTCATTGCCATTTTCGTGGCCAAAACCGAGTTGCAACCGTGCGCGATATTGGCAAACGGGCCTCCGTGAACAAAAGCAGCCGTGTTATCAGTTGTCTGCACCAGATTGGGGTTTATTGCATCCTTCATCAACACGGTGATGGCGCCGGCAACACCTAAATCTTTCACGGTGAAAGGATTTCCCGCCCGGGTATATCCCAGTAAAATGTTTTCGATCCGACGGCGCAAGTCGCCTTCATCTTCGGCTAAACATAAAATAGCCATCAGTTCCGATGCGGCCGTAATATCGAATCCCGATTCCATCGGAACGCCGTTTCCGGGGCCAAGGCCGGTTACGACGTATCGCAAACTCCGGTCGTTCACATCAAGTACCCGTTTCCACAGTACCTCTTTTATTTCCTCGCCGGTGCCCTGCACCCGATAAATATAATTGTCGAGCAAAGCCGAGATGGTGTTATGTGCGGAAGTAATAGCGTGAAAATCGCCCGTGAAGTGCAGGTTGATGTTTTCCATCGGAAGCACCTGCGAGTAGCCTCCGCCGGCAGCGCCGCCTTTCATACCGAAAACCGGCCCGAGTGATGGCTCACGCAAAGCCACAATGGCTTTTTTACCGATCTTGTTGAGCCCCAGCGCCAAACCAATAGAAACGGTGGTTTTTCCAATCCCTGCTTTGGTGGGCGTAATGGCCGTTACCAGAATAAGGTTGCTTTTCTTGATCTTTTCGTTATCAATAAGTTTAAGCGGAATTTTAGCCATGTAAGGCCCGTAATTTTGTACTTCTTCGCGCGGAACACCAATTTTTTCCGCTACGTCTTTTACTTTTTTGAGAGGCGTTTCTCTCGCAATTTGAATGTCTGATTTCATATTTTGATTGTAATTAGCAATTTAATGGTGAGTTTTCTTGTTTTTGTTTAATTCGTCTTCCAGCCGGATCAACTGGTCACGCAACTGTGCCGCTTCCAGAAACTCCAGTTTTTTAGCCGCATCCAACATTGCTTTCCGGGTCTTTTCGATCTGCTTTTTAAGATCATCCGGCGTTGAATAATGCTCTACCGGTTCCGAAGCCATGGCATAATAATCCGGCTCCACGTAAGCGTTTGGTTCGATAACAGGTGCAGCATGTTGTCCCAGAACCGATGTCCGGGCTTTCTTTATCTGTTGCGGCGTGATGCCGTGCTCTTCGTTATACTTGATCTGTTTCTCCCTACGACGATTGGTCTCATCCATCGTCTTTTGCATACTGTCCGTAATTTTATCGGCATAAAAGATCACCCTTCCGTTCACGTTGCGCGCTGCGCGCCCCGCTGTCTGCGTCAGCGAGCGATGGGAACGCAGAAATCCTTCCTTATCGGCATCGAGCACGGCCACCAGCGATACTTCCGGTAAATCCAGGCCCTCGCGCAGCAGGTTTACGCCGATAAGCACATCGAAAAGCCCATTGCGAAGATCGTCCATGATCTTCACGCGTTCCAGCGTTTCCACATCGGAGTGGATGTAGTTGCAGCGCACGTTGTTTTGGGAGAGATAATCCGTAAGTTCTTCCGCCATGCGTTTGGTGAGCGTGGTTACGAGCACGCGTTCGTCGCGCTCCACGCGCTGTTGGATTTCTTCCATTAAGTCGTCTATCTGGTTCAGGCTGGGGCGCACATCAATGGGGGGATCGAGCAATCCGGTAGGGCGAATCAATTGATCTACAACAATTCCTTCCGATTTTTCCAGTTCATAATCGGCCGGTGTGGCGCTCACGAAAATAATTTCGGGTACCAGCGCTTCAAATTCTTCGAATTTTAGCGGACGATTATCTATTGCCGCAGGCAAGCGAAAACCGTATTCCACGAGATTAATCTTCCGGGAATGGTCGCCACCGTACATGGCGCGAATTTGCGGCACGGTAACGTGGCTCTCATCAATTACGGTAAGAAAATCATCGGGAAAGAAATCCAACAAGCAGAATGGCCGTGTGCCGGGCAATCGCCCGTCAAAATAACGGGAGTAATTCTCAATTCCGGAGCAATAACCGATTTCCTTGATCATTTCTACGTCGTACGTAACCCTTTCGTAGAGCCGTTTCGCTTCCAACGGTTTACCGATGGACTGAAAAAATTCGACCTGTTTGCCCAGATCAATCTGAATTTCGTCAATCGCGCGAAAAATGCGTTCTTTGGTCGTGACAAACAGGTTCGCGGGAAAAATACGGTATCCGTCCATCCGTTCCAGCGTAACCCCCGTAAGCGGATCAACCGATTCAATACTTTCGATTTCATCGCCCCAGAAAATCACACGGATAATGTGGTCGTCATACGCCAAAAATACATCTACCGTATCGCCTTTTACCCTGAAATTTCCGCGATTGTATTCTGCGGTTTCGTTGCGTGAGTACAAACTTTCGACAAGCAGCCGCAAAAAACGGTCGCGGTCAATGGTTTGTCCCACTTTTATGTCTATGGTGGTTTTGTTAAAATCCTCCGGATTTCCGATGCCGTAAAGGCACGAAACAGAAGAAACCACGATCACATCGCTGCGTCCAGAAAGCAACGCCGAGGTTGCGGACAAGCGAAGCTTTTCGATCTCATCGTTGATGGAAAGGTCTTTTTCGATGTAGGTGTCGGTAGTCGGAAGATAGGCTTCGGGTTGATAATAATCGTAATAGGACACGAAGTATTCAACCGCATTGTCCGGGAAAAAACCTTTAAATTCGCTGTACAGCTGTGCCGCCAGCGTTTTGTTGTGGCTCAAAACCAACGTGGGTTTGTTGATTTGATTGATCACGTTGGCAATCGTAAACGTTTTCCCCGATCCGGTAACGCCCAAAAGCGTTTGGTACGGCACGTTATCGTTCAAACCTTCGACCAGAGCTTTAATCGCTTCCGGCTGGTCTCCGGTGGGTCTATATGCTGAAGTGAGTTGGAATTGCATAAATTATTTATTCGCATTGAGGGTGTCACACGAAGTGACGCCTCCGGTTACAGAAGAGACGCCCACAATCTATTAAGGCGCATCTGCAAAGGGTTTTGTTTCATAAATTCCGATGATCTTAAATTCGCCGTCCATTTCAATATGA